>NZ_AUIU01000004.1:7500-32729 GCF_000423865.1 Thermodesulfovibrio thiophilus DSM 17215 | reverse complement strand
AACACATACACCTCTGAGGGCGCAGTCAGTTTCATAAGGGAGAGCTACCATAAGGTCAAAGACCTTGCCGATGTAATCAATGCCTGTATGGACTCCGGCTTTTATGACAAAGAGATAGTCGCAGAGTGTGAGAGGCTGAACATAGGATTCAGCATCACTGCCGATCAGACAGCGCCGCTTATGAGGGCTGTCAATGCTATAGAGAAAGAAAACTGGATACAGATAGAGGATAATGTTTGGGTCTCTGAGCTTTGGTATAAACCTACTGGATGGCACAGACAGTATCGTTTTGTTGTAAGGCGACAAGAGTTGCCTGATAAAAAACAGGCATATCTTTTTGATAATACATCTTACCGGTATCATGTAATCGTCACCAACAGGGCTGAGCCTGCAAAGGAGCTTGTTCCGTTTCATCTCGGCAGAGCCGAAATGGAAAACTTCATCAAAGAGACAAAGTATGGCCTGTCACTCGACAGATTCCCCTGTCAGGAGTTTCATGCTAACTGGGCATATTTGACTATAGGGATGCTGGCATACAATATTGTCAATTGGATAAAAAGACTGGCATTGCCGAGTATTTATAAAAAAAGGCTTATCAAAGCCCTGAGATACCGCTTCTTTAATGTCGCAGCAAGGATAGTCAGACATGGGAGGCATGTTGTTATGAAATTGGCTCAGGGTATTCACAGATTTGCTGATATTTTTTATGCATATGAACAAATACTGAGCCTCCAATTCCGATGACTGAATATAAAATCTCTGACTACTATCAATGCAGTATAAGGGATAGGTGTGTCCATTTTCGGTATCTTTAGGCACAAAGTAAGGTTTCATAACTCCAATTCCGACTTCCTCATGATAGTTTTTCAATAAATTAGCTATTGCCATGACAAAATTTCCTTCTTTACAACTCTCTACATCAGGTATATTTGCTTTTATAACGTTTATCGCTGGATTTGGGTATATATTTAATTTCCTTATTTTATGGCGGGCATTTACTGCAAATAGATGCGAAAACAGAAGTTGATAGATATCTATCTCCTCTATCAGGAAGAATAGCCACAATAACTCCACTGCGAAGTTCACTGGCCTTCTTAATTGCTACATGGACCGCTGCACCTGAAGACATACCAACAAACACGCCTTCTTTTGTGGCCAACTTTCTTGTAGTATCAAATGCTTCCTCGTCGTTAACATATATTCTTTCATCAAGCCTTGATGGATCAAAAATCTTGGGCACAATGGCTTCAGACAGATTTTTTAATCCCTGAATTCTATGCCCTGGAACAGGTTCAGCCCCTATTATCTGAATACTTTTATTGTATTCTTTCAATCGTTTACTCACTCCCATTAACGTACCCGTTGTACCAATTCCAGCCACAAAATGTGTAACTTCACCATTTGTTTGTTCAATAATTTCCTTTCCAGTAGTTTCATAATGAGCTCTTGTGTTAGCTTCATTATCAAATTGATTTGGCATAAAATAAAGCTCAGGTGCCTCCTCATAAATCTGATATGCAAGCCTTATTGCTCCATCAGTACTTTCTTCAGCAGGAGATAGGATCAGTTCTGCTCCAAGTGCTTCAAGCACTCTTCTTCGTTCAACACTCACACAGGTTGGCATTACCAGTTTAATTCTGTATCCTTTTGCTGCAGCGATCATTGCCAGTCCTATGCCTGTATTACCTGATGTTGGTTCAAGAATTATTTTTTCCTTTGTAAGTAACCCCTTTTCTTCAGCATCCTTTATCATATAAAAAGCAGTTCTGTCTTTTATTGATCCGCCCGGATTTGCTCCTTCAAATTTCCCATAAAGAACAACTTTTGGATTTGGGTTGATTTTATCAAGTCTTATAAGAGGGGTGTTCCCTATAATGTCTATAACGCTCATCATTTTTTAGTATATCACAGTTTTTTAAACTTTTTCCTTACTTTATCAATTTCTCCGCAACTGAATTTGCCTTCAGAACAACGATCTGTTAAGCATGGAGGTCCAGCATTTTTGAAAAGTAATGGCGATATTCCTTTTACAAGTTTCAGCATATCTGTGGCAAGATTTCTTATCTCCCACTGAGCACGGTTACAACATCTTACTCTGAAAAAATGAAGTAATTCTCTGGCATTCATAGTTATAACTATCTTTGTTTCAGCAGCATTTGGTAGTACAAATCTCGCATCCTGACGGGCAAGTTCGCCCTTAAATCCTCTTTTTTCAAGAGCTTCAAGAATTTTACAATAATATTCATGAGTTTTAGTCATTGCTTCAAGAAAAAGAGCTCTTGTCTCTTCATTTTCTTTAATGATTGGTGGAATGATAAAATCAAATCCTTTTTCCTCGCTCACATATCTCTGAGACTGCTGACTGTAGGATGCAATACGATGTCTTACAAGCTGATGAGAACATGCACGCGAAATTCCTTCAACTGCGAAAGTAAAGGAAACATGCTCAAAGGGGCTTAAATGCCCGCTTTTTATTAAAATATTTATCAATCTACTCTTTTCATCCTCTGTTATTTTCCCCTTTAATTCGTCAATACTTACAGGGCTGTAACACAGTCTTGCAGAAAAAGCTACCACACTTTCAGGATCTGGTGTGTGTTCAAGAATGAAAACCTTCAAAGAAGCTTCTCTCATATAACGCCTTTTGTGGAAGGTAAAGTCTCTCCTGTTACTTTAGTTGCATCCTTTAATGCTTTAGCAAATGCTTTAAAAATTGCCTCAATTATATGATGAAAATCTTTACCATACAACACATTGATATGCAGATTGATTTTTGCATTAATCGTAATAGCTCTAAAAAACTCCTCAAATAGTGCAATATCGATATCTTTTATATATCCATCAAAAGGAACATTGTAAACAAGAAATGGCCTTCCACCAATGTCCAGTGAAACCTGAGCCAGAGCTTCATCCATTGGAATTGACTGAAAACCATATCTTTTTATTCCTCTTCTGTCAGACAGAGCATCATTTATACAATTTCCAAGCACTATTCCTGTATCTTCTATGAGATGGTGATAATCTATATGAGTATCTCCTTTTGCTTTAATTTTTAAATCAATCCCTCCGTGAAATGAAAAAAGTTCAAACATATGATTTAAAAAACCAATAGGTGTTTGAATTTCATTGACACCCTGTCCGTCAAGGTTGATTTCCATTTCAATTTCTGTTTCTTTTGTTTTTCTTGTAAGCCGCGCAACTCTCATTTTAAGACCTCTAAAATAGTTTTTAATTCTTTAAGAAATTCATCATTTTCCTGTTTTGTTCCAACTGTAACTCTTAATGAATCTGGTAAAATAGATGATAAATCTCTTATAAGAATACCTCGTTTGGATAGTTCATTATAGATTTTTTTGCTTTCTTTAATCTTAAAGAGAATAAAATTAGCCTCAGAAATGAAAACTTTTATTCCATTAATTTTCAAAAGTTCTTTATAAAGTCTCTGTCTTTCCTTAATAATCTCTTTAATAAACGAATTAATTTTAGAATAAAATTTTGTAAGAGCCTGTTCTGCAACGTACTGACTTAAGGCATCCAGATTATAAGGAAGTCTTACTTTGTTAATCTCCTGCAAAACTGTTTGATTTCCAATTAAATATCCCACTCTTAACCCTGCAAAACCTATTTTACTTAAAGTTCTCAGTATAACTAAATTATCAAAATCTTTAAGAAATGGCAGAAATCCATTTTTACTGCAAAATGGATGATATGCTTCATCAATCACAACAAGGGAGGATTTTTGCCTGGCAAGTTCAATTATGCCAAGAATCTTATCCGACGAAAAAGTATTCCCCGTAGGATTATTTGGAGAACTAAGGAAAATAATATGTGGTCTTTTTGAAATGATAGAGCTTGTCATTTTTTCAAAATCAATGTCAAAATCATTATCAAGAGAAACTTCTAGTCTTTCAACTCCAACAGATTGAGCAATGATTCCATACATTGCAAAAGTAGGCACAGGATAAATAACCGGGCCTCCAAAGGTAAGAATTAGATAGTAAATAAGTTCATCAGAACCATTACCAACAATTATATCTTTGTAGCTTATCTTGAGCTTTTTTGACAGAGCTTTTTTCAGTTGTATGGCTTCAGGATCAGGATATCTATTTAAATCAATGTCAACATCTGTAGTAATATCCGATAACTTCACAGGAAATGGAGATTCATTTGCGTCAAGCTTTATTTTATAAGGAATTTCTTTTATCTCATAAGGTTTGAGTTTTTTTATGAAATCTCTTACAATAAGATTTGCATTGAATTTCTTCATAGATTTTTATCATAAATGCTTATGAAAAGATTGTCAACTTTTCAATTTTCAGGATATAATAACTGCCTATGGATATAAAATTTTTTCGTCAGATAGGCAAGAAAATTTTTAAAGAAATATCAAAAAGAAAACCTTATTTAAACTTAACCCCACTTGGCAGAGGAGCATCTGGAGATATAACCTTTCAAGTTGATAGAGTGGCAGAAGATATAATAATTCAGAGTATTAAAAGCGCGGGATTAAATTGTAACATAATAACTGAAGAAGGAGGCTCCACATTAGTTCAGGGAAAGAATTCAACCATCATTATAGACCCTATTGATGGAAGTAAGAATGCTATTTCTGGAATACCTTTTTTTTCAACATCAATTGCCCTTGCTGATGGAGATTGTCTGGATAGTTTACAGATGGGATATATAATAAATCTTGTAAATGCTGATGAATTCTGGGCAATTAAAGGAAAAGGCGCTTATATGAATGGTGCAAAAATTAAAACCCGTACTGAACAAAGACCGATAGTTATAGCATTTGAATCCTCAAATCCTGATATTGATCTACTAAAAATTTCTCCTCTTTTTAAATTTGCACATAGAGTGCGATGTTTCGGCAGTACTGCTCTTGATCTTGCATATTTTTCATCAGGAGCTATGAGTATCTTTATAATACCTTCTTTTTCAAGAATTTTCGATTTTTCTGCAGGAGTTTTGATTGCAAAGGAAGCTGGAGCAGTTTTATCTGATATTAATGGTAATTTTATTGAAGGATTACCTGTTGAATTCAAAACAAAAACCACTTTAGTTGCCTGCGCAGATACAGAAATTCAAAAAAAAGTTTTGAAATTACTTCAAAAATAATGGAACATTCTTCTACAAAAAAACTTTTCTTAACCCTTGTAGTAACTTTTTTAATTTTTTTGATAGAAATCATTGGAGGAATATTAAGTAATAGTCTTGCGCTTCTCAGTGATGCAGGACACGTTTTTACAGATGCACTTGCTATTGTTCTTAGCCTGATTGCTTCAATAATTATGAAAAAACCTTCAGGAAGTAAAGCTACCTTTGGATATCAAAGAATCGGTATTCTTACAGCATTCATAAATGGAATAAGCTTAATTATAATAGCTGCTTTTATTCTGATAGAGGGCTATAAAAGATTAATTGAACCGCCGCTGATTAATTATAATGTAATGCTTCCTGTTGCGGTATTTGGTTTTCTTGGTAATTTACTAATGGCATGGATCCTTGGCCACAGACATGAAGACTTAAACATTAAGAGCGCATGGCTTCATGTTATAGGAGATACAATATCATCATTTGGAGTTATAGTTGCTGCACTGATAATCAGATATACAGGATGGTTAATTATTGATCCTATTATGAGTGGTTTCGTGGGATTGATAATTATAACTGGAGGAGTGCGTGTTTTAAAAGATTCTCTATGGATATTCCTGGAACTTGTACCAAAAGGGTTTAATGTGGAAAAAATCTCTAATAAAATAAAAGAAATTTCTGAAGTTGTTGACATTCATGATGTTCATATATGGTCTATTGGATCCAGCATTCCTGCTTTTTCAGCTCATGTTGTTGTTAAGGATTGTCTGCTTAGCGAAGCAGATAGAGTAAGAAAGAAAATTGAGGGAATTCTTATAAATGTTGGAATCAAACATAGTGTTATTCAGATAGAATCCGTCAAATGTGATAACAGTTCAATTTATTGCGATTTTGAAAAATCGTTAAATTACTTAAACCACAGTCATAGTTAAATTTTTTTAAGCGTCTGTTCAAGCCTAAACTGTAAGTCAAGTTGCAGGCTTTCAAGTTCTCTTAATTTTTTCAACTTTTCTGAAGAAACTTTTTCTTTTATTTTATCACAGATGAAATTAATGCAGAATACATCTCTTGCAATAAGACAGCATCCTGTATCAGTGAGAAAATAGCACATATCAGGCATTTGAGGACCTTCCGGACATCTAATTCCTAAAATAAGGTTTATAAGAATAAGTTCATCAGAATATTTAAACTCTATCGCACTTCCGCAGCAGGATTTAGTTTCTTTACCACACTGAGCACATATTTCAGACATTCCAGATGAAACTCTTTCATTATCAGCTTTAACTATGAGTTCTTTTAATTGAAAAAACAGATTTTCTATTTTTGATATACTTTTTTTCTTTTCAATTTCTTGAAGCCTGTTTTTTAGAAAATCTATTTTTTCAGACATAAGACTCATATATTAATTGTGCCTTAATTTATCAATAAAGTAAACCCGAATAATAATTTAATTCGTTAGATTAAAAAATATTTTATAATTTTTAATAACAGAGCTGTTATTCTTCCTGAATCTACATTTAAAAACAGAATCTTACCCTTAAATTTCTTATTTGACTTTTTAATTTAAAATATATTATTTTTAAATGGTTTGCGTTGTGTTAATGCGGGCAGGTAGCTCAGTCGGTAGAGCAGGGGCCTGAAAAGCCCCGTGTCGGCGGTTCAATTCCGTCCCTGCCCATTTAAATGTAATGTTCTGATGATATTTGACAAAAATTAATTTGAAAGTTTAGATTAAAGTTTATAGTAGTGGGCCGCTAGCTCAGCAGGCAGAGCACCGCCCTTTTAAGGCGGGTGTCGTTGGTTCGAATCCAACGCGGCTCATACTTTCAAGTCCCCATCGTCTAGCCAGGCCTAGGACATCGCCCTTTCAAGGCGGTAACAGGGGTTCAAATCCCCTTGGGGACGTTTAAAGCCGCAGGATAGTTCTTCCTGCGGCTTTTTTTATTTGACCTGAACAAAACCTGCTTTTTTAGCTTTGCATACTGGGCAACGATAATCCTCTGAAACTTCTTCAAACGAAGTATCTGGTTTAATTTTATTTTTCTCACATCCTTTAGAAGGTTCATAGATGTATCCACAGTGGATACATCTATAGGGAGCGTTGTTACAATTCTTTACTCTGTCCATTTTTTAACTCCTCAATTTTTAAATTAAGAGGCCTTTTCCATCGTACCCTTCTGTCCACATTTTGGACATTTTTGAGGCTTACATTTTCCTTCTTTTGTAGCACCACATTTACTACATTTAAAAATTGCCATAATTTTTCACCTCCTTTATATTGTTTTATTTTAATTTATTTTAAATAAAAATATTTCTAATGTCAAATTAACTATTTTCTCGCAAAATACTTATTCCTAAAGCTTGATTAAATTAATGTTAGCTTATAAATAAAATAAGTTATAATAAATTTTATCAACTTAATTTCAGGAGGAGTTTGCTATGCACATAGCAATAATTGGAACAGGATATGTGGGGCTTGTTACTGGAGCCTGTTTTGCTGAATTTGGTGTATTTGTAACCTGTGTTGATAAAGATCAGGAAAAAATTGAAAAACTCAAAAAAGGCATTATACCGTTTTATGAACCAGGACTTGATGATATTGTAAAAAGGAATTTAAAGGAAGACAGACTAAAATTCACCACTCAAATTGATGAAGCCGTTAATGAAGCTCTTGTGATATTCATTGCAGTAGGAACACCACCCAGGGGAGATGGCTCTGCAAATCTTGAATATGTCAAAGAGGTTGCAAAAGAAATCGCAAAAAATATGACAAGCTATAAAGTAATTGTTACAAAAAGCACTGTACCTGTTGGAACAGGAGCAAAAATAAAGGAAATTATCAGACAGAATCTTGAAAAACCTGTGGAGTTTGACATTGTATCAAATCCGGAATTTTTAAGAGAAGGATCCGCTGTTGAGGATTTTATACGCCCCAATAGAGTTGTAATTGGTGCGGAAAGTGAACAGGCAATTGCAATAATGAAAGATCTTTATAAACCTTTATATCTAATAGAAACTCCATTTGTAATTACAGACATACCCACATCTGAATTAATAAAATACGCAACTAACAGTTTTCTTGCCACCAAGATATCTTTTATTAACGAAATATCAGCTTTATGTGAGGCAGTTGGTGCAAATGTAAATACTGTTGCAAAAGCAATGGGACTTGACGGCAGAATTGGCCCAAAGTTTCTGCATGCAGGAATCGGTTTTGGTGGTTCATGTCTTCCTAAAGATACCATGGCAATTGTTAAAATAGCCGAGGAAAAAGGAGTAAAACTCAATATTGTTAAGGCTGCGATTGAAGCTAATCAAAGACAGAGGGAAAGACTAACTGAAAAAATAATCAATGCGTTTAATAACAATATTGACGGTAAAGTTATAGGTATACTTGGATTGTCTTTTAAGCCTAATACTGATGACATAAGAGAAGCTCCTGCAATATATATAATTCAGATCCTTCAGAAGAAGAAGGCAATAATAAAAGTTTATGATCCAGCAGCAATGGAAAACACTAAAAATATTTTTCCTGAGATAGTTTACTGTTCAGATGCTTATTCTGTAGCAAAAAATGCTGACGCACTGGTGGTTGTTACAGAATGGAATCAATTCAGAAATCTTGACCTTGAAAAACTTAAAACTCTGATGAAAGGTGATCTGTTCTTTGATTTTAGAAATATTTATGATCCACAGAGAGTAAAACAATCAGGATTTAAATATTTTGGAGTGGGAAGACATTAAAAGTTTTTTTCAAAAATTGCCTGAAAACAAGGATGATTTCTTATTGGATCATAAGTTTTTGATGTTTTAAGATATCTCCAGTTATTATAACCTTTTTTAATTGCTTTTATAAGCCATTTACAGGCTTCTTCGGGCATTCCTTTGCTTGCATAAAGCTCTGCCATGCTGTTTAATGCATAAATATTATTGGGATTAAGTTCAACAGACTTTTTTATATCCCTCTCAGCTTCTTCAATTTTACCCATTAACAAAAAAGTAAATCCTCTATTATTATATGGCATTCCATTGTTTGGTTTTAATTCAATTGCTCTATTATAGTCAGCAATTGCCAATTCATAAAGACCAAGCACAGAGTAGACTATGCCACGATTATTGTATGCGAGAAAATAATCGGGATTTAATTCAATTGCTCTGGTATAATCAGCGATTGCAAGATGATAAAGCTTTTTTCGATAATAAGCATTTCCTCTTTCTTTATAAGCCTGATAATTATCAGGCTGTTCTTCAATAATTTTTGTATATTTAGCAATAGCAATATCGTGTTTTTGCCTTCGTATGAATTTTAAATTTTTATTTACCTGCTGGGGCATATAAAATTTTATTTTGTTTTATGTTTTTATTTCAACATTATTTTATAACATTATAAAAAAGTCTAAGAAAATAAGTAATTAGCCTATCCAGACAGTTTTGTTGAAATCAAATAAACCTTCAACAAAATGATTTGTAGTTCCTCTGAAACCAACTTTTAAATTATTTTCAAGGTTATAATATTTAAGGCATGTTCCACATGTGAATATTTCTGTTCCCATCTCCTCGATTTTTTTCAGGATCGGGATGAATTCTTCATCTACTGTTGAAAGTTTTACAGCAGTATTCATTAAGAAAATCATTTGAGGTATCTGACCTGTTACAATAATGGTTTCAAAAAATGATTTCATAAGAATTCTTCCAAGAGCCTCATCCTTTCCGATAGTATCCGATGAAATAATAACAAGCAGATTTTTCTTGATCTGTTTTTCAATTGTACTGATCTGGCATGTGTAACCTTTTACTATTGTCACTTTCCAGTAATTTTCTTCTTGTTTAATTTCGCAATAATAACTAAATCTGTCTGCATACTTTTGAAGATTTGCTGCAGCGCTTTCATTATCAACAATTATAGTTAATGTTCCCTCTTGTATTCTGGATAACGCATTTTCAGCAAGAATAATTGGTTTGGGACATTCAAGACCTCTTGCATCGATTATTTCCATATCCTCTCCATCAAAATATTTTAAGTATTTATTTTATCACAATTTCTTCATATATTGCTCCCTTAAGATTTCAATTTCGATTCTTCTATGTCCAATATTAAACTTATTATTTGAAATCGTATAATATTCTATTCCTTTACCTTTATTCTGTTATAAGGTTTATATACTTATTAATGTAAGACAATTTGATACCTTATAATTGATTAAGTTATAATTTCATTTTCAAGAATTTTTGTATTTCTGGAGGATAAAATGCGGATTATTGTATGCGTTAAACAGGTTCCTGATGTTACAGAGGTAAAAATTGACCCAAAGACCAATACCCTTGTAAGAGAAGGTGTTCCAAGTATTATGAATCCTTATGACCTTCATGCTGTTGAAGCGGCTCTTCAGATTAAAGAGAAAACTTCAGGCAAAGTCACTGCAATAACAATGGGACCACCTCAAGCTGAAGAGGTTTTAAGAGAAGCTATAGCTATGGGAGTTGATGATGCTGTGCTGCTTACTGATAGAAGGTTTGCAGGAGCAGATACCTGGGCCACTTCTTATACTTTATCTCAGGCAGCTAAAAAAATCGGCTTTGATTTAATAATATGTGGTAAACAGGCAATTGATGGAGACACAGCCCAGGTAGGTCCAGAAATGGCTGAATTTCTTGATATTCCGCATGTTGCCTATGTAAGAAAAATTGAAAAAATAGACTCTTCAGAAATGGTATTCGAAAGGCTGATGGATGACTGCTATGAAAAGATACTTGTCAGTTTGCCAGCATTGATTACAGTTGTTAAAGAACTCAATAATCCTCGTCCACCTTCAATAAGAGGTAAAATGACAGCTAAAAAATCTGTCATTCCAAGATGGAGTGCAGATGATATTGAGGCAGAGGAAGATAAAATAGGGCTTAAAGGTTCTCCCACAATGGTAAAAAATATATTTGCGCCACCTCCTCGTGGTGAAAGAAGAATGCTCGAAGGTTTGCCTGAAGAACAGGTGGATACACTTCTTAAGGAACTAAGGAGGTTGGGATGTTTATAAGAGTTAACATAGAAAAATGTACAGGCTGCGGGACATGTATTGATGTATGTCCTTATGCAGCAATTATAATCAAGGACGATAAAGCATTTATAACTGATGCATGTACACTCTGTGGTGCATGCGTGGAGTCATGTCCTGAAGGAGCAATTCTTGATGAAAGAGGCAAAGAAGTTGAGAAACCGAAAGATTTTAAGGGAGTATGGATATTTGCTGAACAGTCTCAGGGCAAAATAGCATCAGTAGCTTATGAACTTCTCGGTATTGGTAGAAAACTTGCCGATGAACTTAAATCTGAGCTTTGCGCTGTGTTGTTCGGTGAATCTGATGAAGTTGAAGAACTTATAAAATGGGGTGCAGATAAAGTTTACTATGTCAATTCATCAGATTATACCTATCTTGATGATGACCTTTACTCAAAAACTCTTGTCAAGCTTGTTAATGAGTATAAACCCGAGATAATTCTTGCAGGTGCAACAGCTACAGGTCGTTCATTTATTCCAAGAGTGGCTGCAAGATTGAGGGTTGGGTTAACAGCAGACTGCACAAGCCTGGAGATAGATAAAGAAACGGGGAATCTGCTTCAGATTCGTCCTGCTTTTGGTGGAAATATTATGGCAACAATTATCTGTCCAAACAGCCGACCACAAATTGCAACAGTAAGACCAAGAGTTATGAAACCTGGTGAGTATAATCCATCAAAAAATGGAGAAATAATAAAAATAGATTCATTAAAACCATCTGGCAAAGTTAAAGTCCTTGAAAGGATTGAAGATAAATCATTCTGTAGGGTGAATCTGCAGGATGCAAAAGTTATTGTATCAGGTGGCAGGGGTATTGGTGGTCCTGAGGATTTTAAAATGTTATGGGAACTTGCAAACCTGCTCGGAGGGACAGTCGGAGCATCCCGTGCTGCTGTTGATGAAGGATGGATTCCCTATGCTCATCAGATTGGGCAAACAGGAAAAACAGTCTGCCCCAAAATTTATATAGCCTGTGGAATTTCAGGTGCGGTTCAACATCTTGTGGGAATGCAGTCAAGCGACATTATTGTGGCAATAAATAAAGACCCGAATGCTCCAATATTCAATGTTGCCACATATGGAATTGTGGGAGATGCAAAAGAAATTATTCCACTTATAATAAAAAAGCTTAAACAGGGAGTTTCAGAATGTTAGCTTTTGTTTTTCCAGGTCAGGGTTCTCAATATGTAGGAATGGGCAAAGATATCATAGAACATTCAAGGGATTTGTTTGAAAAAGCAAGTGAAATTCTTAAATTTGATCTTTTAAAGCTCTGCATAGAAGGTCCACAAAGCGAACTGGATAAAACAGAAAATACACAACCAGCCATACTTACAGTTTCATATGCTTTATTGAGAGAAGTGTTAGCTACTGGCATAAAACCAGATTATGTAGCTGGACACTCTCTTGGAGAATACACAGCAGCGCTATGTGCAGAAGTTTTTTCTTTTGAGGACGCTTTAACTATAACCAGAAAAAGAGGAGAACTAATGCAGAATGCTCAACCAGAAGGTAAAGGTGCTATGGCTGCAGTATTAGGGCTTGATGAAGATACCATAAGAACCATATGTAAAACCATACCTACAGGATATGTTGACATAGCAAACCTTAACTGTCCTGGACAGATTGTAATAGCAGGCCACACAGAGGCTGTCATCAAAGCTTCTGAACTGGCAACACAAAAAGGTGCTAAAAAGGTCATACCCCTTAAAGTCAGTATCCCTTCTCATTGTCTGTTAATGGAAGATGCCTCTAAAAAATTCGAAGAATTCTTAAAGAACTTTAAATTTAATGATTCCAGTATTCCTGTTATTAGCAATGTGGATGCTTCCGCAAAGAAAAAAGCTTCAGAAATTATAGATGCTTTGATCAAACAGCTTTACAGTCCTGTTAGATGGCAGGATTGTGTAAAATATATGAGCTCAAGAGGAGTTGATATTTTTGTGGAAATAGGCCCAGGAAAGGTTTTGTCAGGATTGATAAGAAGAATTGAACCATCAGTTAAAATTTTAAATGTGGAAAATATTAATGATGCAGAAAAAATCAGGGAGGTTTTACAATGAGAAAAAAAGTTGCTATTATTGGTGCTGGAAATGTTGGAGCAACTACAGCGCTTTTTGTTGTAAATAGCGGACTTGCAGATGTTGTCCTCTATGACATAGTTGAAGGAATGCCTCAGGGCAAAGCTCTTGATATCTTACAGAATACTGCTGTTACTGGTGTAAAATCTGATATTTCAGGTACAAATAGTCTTGATGATCTGGCTGGTTCTGACATTGTGGTAATTACTGCAGGACTTGCGAGAAAACCGGGAATGAGAAGAAAAGATCTTCTTATGTCCAATACAGAAATAGTCGGTGGAATTGTTAAACAAATTGCAGATATCTGTCCTCAGGCAATCTATATTGTTGTAACCAATCCTATGGATGTTATGGCTTATGTAACCCTTGCAGTATCAGGTGTTAATAGACAGAGAGTGCTCGGAATGGGTGGAATTCTTGATTCTTCAAGATTTAAAACTTTCATTTCTATGGAATTAAAAGTTTCTCCAAGAGACATAGAAACTCTAGTTCTCGGTGGGCACGGATTATATATGGTACCGCTTATTAGATATACAACAGTCAAAGGTATCCCTATTTCAAAATGGCTTTCTAAAGAAAAAATTGAAGCTCTGGTTCAAAGAACACGTGAGGGTGGAGCAGAGATTGTATCTCTTCTTAAAACAGGCTCTGCTTATTATGCTCCTGCGCAATCAACCTTTGAGATGGTTAAATCAATTATTCTTGATGAAAAAAGAGTTCTGCCATGCTCTGTTTATCTTGATGGTGAATACGGAACAAATGATGTATTTAATGGCGTTCCTGTTGTACTTGGAAAACAGGGGCTTGAAAAAATAGTTGAGTTAGAACTCACTGAAGAAGAAATGCAGGCATTTAAAAATTCAACAGAAGAAGTAAAAGAGATGATAAAAATTCTTAAGGAGGAAGGGAAAATATGATTGAAAAGACTCTTGTTATCATAAAACCTGATGCTGTAAAGAAAAATTTGATTGGAGAAATAATATCAAGATTTGAAAAAAATGGATTAAGAATCTCAGCTTTAAAAAAAATCTATATGAACAAAAAACAGGCAAAAGGCTTTTATATTGTTCATAAAGACAGACCTTTTTATGAATCCCTTACAGATTTCATGTCTGAAGGACCGATTGTGGTAATGGTTTTGGAAGGTGAAGATGCAATTTCAAAAGTCAGAAAAATTATGGGAGCAACCAATCCATCTCAGGCAGATGTCGGAACAATCAGGAAAGACTTTGGAGAAAGCATTGAAAGAAATGCTGTTCATGGTTCTGACTCTGCTCAATCCGCAGCCTATGAAATTCCTTATTTCTTTTCTGCTTTAGAGATTCTTTAGAAGATTACGGGTCTCTTTTAAAGAGACCCGCCTGTTTTATCTATAAAATTGTTAAACCAGAATGGCACATTTACGGAAATATAAAAATATCTAAAAAATTCCTGTTTAAAATTATCACTGAAAAATTCTAAATTTAAATTGATATAGTTATATATATCCTGAACATTCCAGAAAACAACTTCATCAATTTCATTTTTATTGAAATTAAAAGGTCCCTCATGAATTGTCCAGTAAGTATAAACAAGCTCACTCTCATAATCATTTGAATGGATATAACTATACAGAAACCTCAGGTTATCTGTTTCTACTCCTAATTCTTCGAGCATTTCTCTTTTAGCAGCAGTTAAAATATCCTCCCCTGGCATCACATGACCACCAACAGATGTATCCCATTTATCTGGTGCTACATCTTTATTTGAAGCTCTTTTTTGCAAAAGCAATTCTCCCTTTGAGTTGAAGACTAAAACATGCACCACTTTATGAAGCATTGAAGGATTACCGTGAATAGCACTTCTTGGAGCTACTGATATAATACGACCATCTTTATCAACAATTTCAAGAAATTCTTCCATTATCTCTCAGTTAGATATTCTGGATAACATAGTGTTTTATATTTTAACTATTAGTGCGCTATTTTGCAAATTTTTTTGGAGTTCCCTCAAAAGTCAAGAAATAGCCATTTATTTCTATCGAATGCAGGATTTCTCTAAAGAATAACCTAAAAGGAAAAGCGCAATCTTCTTTAAATGAGACTTTGTTCTTTACTCAACGATAAAGATCGATAAAGATAAAGAAAGGTATTTGAAATTTGACTTTTATCTTAGTATTGTTCTAATATTTTGTTTATGGAACTTACGGTTATTGACCTTATAAAGCAGACTGGCTTTATGGCCAGGCTTGTTCTTCTTATATTATTCTTCTTTTCAGTGTTTTCCTGGGCTATCATATTTTACAAATGGAAAGCATTTAAAAATATGAAAAAAGAAAATGAAAAATTCTTCGAGGCTTTTATTGAATCAAACGGAGCAAAAGAACTGTTTTCTCTGGCTAAAAGATTTGAACTTAGTCCTCTTGCATCTATTTACAGAGGGGTTTTCTCTGAAGTATATGGAAAAAATTCTTCTAATCTTGATGCAATAGTAAAAAAATTCTCGTCTAATGAGATAAGTAGAGTTGAGGGTTATCTCGGGTTTCTTGCTACAACCGGCTCCACCACTCCTTTTATTGGCTTGTTTGGAACTGTATGGGGTATAATGGATGCTTTTAGAAACATCGGAGTTAAGGGCTCTGCATCAATAGCAACCGTAGCACCTGGAATTGCTGAAGCATTAATCACAACTGCTGCAGGTCTTTTTGCAGCAATACCAGCGGTAATTGCTTATAACCATTTTACATCACGGGCAAATAAGATAATCGAAGAAGTAGAAGACTTTTCAGAAACCTTAATAAAATACACATGGCAGGATTAACACCTCGTAGAAGATCATCAATAGCAGATATAAATGTCACTCCGCTGGTTGATGTAATGTTGGTCTTGCTTATTATATTCATGATTACAGCTCCAATGCTTAAACAAGGGATTGATGTTAACCTTCCAAAAGCAAAGGGTAAAAGTCTTGACGAAACCGAAAAAATTAATATTGTAATCACAAAACAGGCGAAAATATTTTTAAATGATAAGCTTATAAATAAAGATGACTTGCCAGCTCTACTTTCCGCACATAAAGAAAGTAATGCAACTGTGCTTTTAAGAGCTGATCAGGATGTTCCATATGGTCTTGTGGCTGAAGTTATGGGAGAAATAAAAGCTTCAGGTATAGAAAGAATAGGAATGGTAACAGAACCTAAAGAATCTAAATGACAGATAAGCTTTATCCATCCATTTTTTTATCAGCTTTTTTCCATAGTTTATTTATTTTAGTCCTGATAGTAGGAATTAAAAATTCTGTTCATGATTTTAAAAATCTAACATATGTAACATTAATTGAGGAAACAGGAAATCAATCTGCAATGAGTTCAGCACCTGAAAAAACAACTTCGAAAGAAATACCACAAACAATTCCTGAAACCAAAACAGCAAAACAAACAAAGCAGACAAGCCCTAAAAATGAAATCACTGAAAAGCCAATCAAACAAACACCAAGAACCACCACTGAAGATGAAGAACTACTTAAGGAACGTCTTGCCGCACTTAAAGCAAAAAAGAGAGTAATGGAAAGAGCAAAAGTTGGTTCAATTGAATCATCGCAGAAAAATAATAAAGGAGAAGGTATCCCACAGAATTATTTATCAATAATTTCTGGTTTAATAAGGCAAAATTGGGTTATACCTGATACTGTCTCTAAAAGTCTAGAAGCAGTTGTCTCAGTAAAAATTTTTCCAAATGGACAAATAGTTATTGAAAAATTTGAAAAAAAATCTGGAAATGCAATTTTTGACGCATCGGTCATCAGAGCAATTAAAAATTCTTCTCCCCTGCCGCCGCCTAAATCTGAGGTGATTGTTGGCTTGAGGTTTAAACCATGAGGGAAAAACTTAAAATATATTTCTTGTTTTTCATACTATTATTATGTAGCTTCATTAATACTGCAAATGCTGAAGATGGAAAAATTTATCTTGATATAACTCAACCAGGGATAAAAAAACTCACGTTAGCAATTGAAGGCTTTGATAATCTACCATTGGTATGGAATACAATAAAGCAAAACTTGGAATTTACCGAATACTTCAGAGTTTATGGTCCTTTCCCATATAAAGGTGAAAAATTTGAACCTTCTCTTTGGAAAGGCTCTGATGTTGAAATTGTTGTAAAAGCAGAAACTGTAAATAAAATTTCAATGAAACTTTTTACTGTAACCAGTGATGTTCCTGTATTTACAAAAGAATATTCTTTACAAAACAATGAACATACAGGCAATCTTATTGCTGCTGATATATACAGAATTCTCACAGGTAAAGAACCCCCTTTTCTAAATCGTATTGCTTTTGTCAGAAAGATAAAAGGATCAATGGGAATTTTCATAAGTAACTGGAATGGTAAAAAAATTCATGATACAGGGATCAGAAGAGAAATCATCTCAAAAGTTATTTTAAAAGGAAATAGCATTTTTTATTCATCAATTCAGGGAAAATTCTGGCATATAGAGTTATTTGATCTTTCAACCAAAAAAAATAAAGAAATAATAAAAAGTAAAAAACTGCTTCAAATTGGTGATACTGTAAATAACTCCCAGTTTGTTTATATTGAAAATGATGGAGAACTATCAGAAATTAAACTCTCTGATATATCCGGAAACAGCAAAATAATATCTTCTTCACACTGGATTGATGCTTCTCCAAGATGGACAGGCTCACATATTTTCTTCGTTTCTAACAGGTCTGGTTCTCCTCAAATTTATCAGATGAGTCAATCAGGAAATGGAATTAGAAGAGTAACATATCAGGGCAGGTATAACACAGAACCAGCCATAAGTCCTGATGGTAGTAAACTAGCTTTTTCAAGCCTTACAGGAGGATTTCAGATATTTATAATTGACACTTTATCTGGTGCTAAAGTGCAACTAACAAAAAATGGCAATAATGAACAACCATCATTCTGCCCGGATGGCCATTTTCTAACAATAATGTCAGACAAAAGAGGTAAAAAGGAAATATATCTTATCAGTTCTGATGGAACAATTCAAAAGTCTTTGACTGATGGATATCTTCCATACTGTACCAGATAATGATTAACTCTGGAATAGATGTATTTGAAAAAAATCTTCCCAAAAAATTCCATGGATTAAAAGCAGGATTGCTCATTCATCCAGCCTCAGTAAATAAAAAAATTATTAATACTAAAGAAATCTTGCTTCAGAGTAAAAAAATTAAAATTGCAGCATTCTTTGGACCACAGCATGGTATCTGGGGCAACACGCAGGATAATATGGTTGAGTGGGAAGGATTTGTTGATTCTTCAACTGGGTTACCTGTGTACAGTCTTTATGGACGAACACGAAAGCCTTTACCCGAGATGCTAAAAAATATTGACATCTTCATCGTTGATTTACAGGATATCGGAGCACGTTATTATACATTTATATGGACAATGGCTCTTTGTATGGAAGCATGCGAAGAAAACGGAATTCCGATCATTGTTCTTGACAGAGTTAATCCCATAGGCGGACATATAACAGAAGGACCTGTGCTAAAAAAAGAGTTCTCCTCATTTGTTGGCCTTCATCCTTTACCAGTAAGGCATGCACTTACCATCGGAGAAATCGCACATTATTTTAAAGACAACTTCTATCCAGCGCTTGACCTGACAGTTCTTCATCTAAAAGGCTGGAATAGAAATACATGGTTTGACCAGACAGGACTTCCATGGGTTATGCCTTCTCCCAATATTCCAACTCTCGAAACAGCAACAGTTTATCCTGGTATGTGTCTTCTAGAGGGAACTATCCTGAGTGAAGGAAGGGGCACAACAAGACCTTTTGAAATATCCGGAGCACCCTTTATAAAGCCTGAAAAGCTTATTAACAGGCTGAATGATTTTAAGCTAAAAGGAGTCTATTTCAGACCTCTTTATTTTACACCTGCATTTAACAAGTTTTCAGGTCAGCTCTGTGGTGGCGTTCAGATTCATATTCTTGACAGAGAAAAGTTTAAACCATTTAAAACCGCAGTTTCCATTCTCTTATCAGTAAAAGAGCTATATCCAGAGATTAATCTGTGGCGCAATCCTCCCTATGAGTATGAAACAGAAAAATTGCCTTTTGATATTCTTGCAGGATCAGACAGACTCAGAAAGGACATTGATGAAGGGAAAACCATAAAAGAGATGGAAGAGTGGTGGAGTGATGAACTAAGTGAGTTTGAAAAAATAAGAAAAAACTACCTTATCTATGAACGTTAAAGGCTTTATTCTTGCAGCAGGATTTTCAACAAGATTAAGACCAATAACTCAATACATTCCAAAACCTCTGTTACCGATTGCCGGAGAAACTCTGCTTGACTTGATTCTTCAAAGCCTTAAAGATGCAGGCATTAATGATATCGGTATCAATCTTCATTACAAAGCAGAAGAAATTGAAAATTACATAAAAGAAAAAAAACTACCTATAAAACTTTTTCATGAAAAAGATATCCTTAATACAGGTGGAGCTCTTTACAATGCAAGAGATTTTCTTAAAGACTCTATTTTTATAGTTCATAACAGCGACATTTACTGGGATGGAAATATAAAAGACGCAATTACCTGTCATCTTGACTCCAAAAATACTATAACACTGCTAATTCATGATTATCCTAAAGATAATAAACTGTTTATTAATGAAAATGGCAATCTTATATGTATTTCTGACAACTGCAAACTAAATCATACACTCAAGCAAAATGACATAACTTCTAAAAAAGCTTTTAAAAAAGTGGCTTTCTGCGGAGTTGCAATTTATAATCCTCAACTACTTGAACTTATTCCTGAAGGGGCTTCATCTGTTATAGATTTATGGTTAAAGACTTTAAATAACGGATTAAAAGTAGGAACTTTTCAGACCAGATACAGTTTCTGGTTTGATGTAGGAACTCCACTGAACTATGCCTCTGCAGTATTTCATAAACTTAAAAGACAATCAACCTCAATTTATGTGCATCCATCAGCACAGGGATGTGATTTAATAGATACACAGGGAAATATTGTTCTGGAACGAGACGTGAAGATTTTAAAACCATTAAAAGGAAAAAATTTGATATTTCTTCCTGAGGTTGAGTTTTCAAGTAATGTTTATATAACTAATGCTATAATAGGGAAAAATTTCCAGATACCAGTAAACAGTCAACATGAAACAGAAGAACTAACATTAAGTGGCTCAGATAGAAAATATACAAGAAAAAACAATAAAATTTTCTGTCAGTACAGCAGTCTTTCTGAAGATTTTGAGAAAACTGTTTTTTTAGGAAAATTTTTAAAAGAAAAAAATTTTCCAGTACCTGCAATCATTGATGTTGATAAAAACAGGAAAATGATTGTTTTTGAAGATCTTGGAGATTTAACACTTTACAGCTGGTTACAATGTAAAAGAAATCCTGCAAAATTAAAAAAATTTTACAAAAAAGTTGTTGAAAATATCGCATTTCTTCACTGGAAAATATTTGATAATAGTACTATTAAGCTTCCAGAGTTTGATTATTCATATTTCAGATGGGAGAGCAACTATTTTTTAGAGGAATGCGTAAAAGCTGTCTTCAATATACAGCCTCCAAATATGCAAAATGATCTTCACCTCATTGCTGAAATACTTTCTCAGGCTAAAAAGGTTATTTTGCATAGAGATTTACAGAGTCAGAATATAATGCTTAAAGACGATGAAATTTACTTTGTTGACTATCAGGGTGCAAGATGGGGACCTCCGGGATATGATATAGCTTCACTAATGTGGGACCCATATGTTGAGCTGAACAATGAAATAAGGCATGAAGTTATCAACTCTTACATTGAAAAGAATGAAATTGAACCATATGGATTTATTAAAGAGCTTTCCCTTTGCAGAATTCAAAGGCATATGCAGGCACTTGGAGCTTATGGCTTTCTTTCCTTAAAAAAAGGCAAAAGAAATTTTTTAAAATTCATTCCTACTGCTATGGACTTGCTCGTGCAGGATATTGAAGAATGCTACATTGAACTAAATGAATTAAAAAAACTTGTCCTTGAGCTCAAGAACCTTTCCAACAATGGCTTTTGCTGAAATTTCTTCATAATCTAATAGTTCTTCTGGCCTACCACTCTTTGGCACTTTTCTACAGGCAAGACTGTAAACTCTGTCAGAACCCAGTTCAGCCATAACAGCCTCTCCAATTCCACCAGATGGATAATGATCTTCAACAGTGATTAAAGCTTTTGTCTCATTGAGCGCTTTTTTCAGAATTTCTCTGGCAATCGGTTTTACACTGTAAAGGTCTATAACTCTAATAAAAATACCCTGTTTTTTTAGCTCTACATAGGCTTTCAATGCCTCATACAGTGTAATTCCAGCACCGATAACACTAAACCAATCATCATCTGAATATCTAAGCACTTTTGCACCACCAATTGGAAATTCTTCATCATAAGAATAAATTACCGGAGTTGCTGAGCGAGTTGTCCTGATATAAACAATTCCCTGGTATCTGGCAGCTTCTCTAACAAGTTTCTCAGTGGCAACAGCATCAGATGGATATAAAACGACACTGTTTAATATACTTCGCATCATTGAAATATCCTCAAGGCCCATCTGACTTGGCCCATCCTGTCCTATTGAAACACCAGCATGGGAACCCACAAATTTAATGTTAGCATCACTGTATTGAGCCATTCTTATATGGTCAAAAGTTCTGGTTAAAAAAGCTGCAAAAGTTGATACAAAAGGAATTTGGCCTCTTAATGATAAACCTACTGCCATGCCAACCATATTTTGTTCGGCTATAAAACATTCAAAAAATCTATCTGGATAATGCTTTTTAAATATCTCTGCATATGTGGAGTTACACACCTCTGCATCAAGAACAACTATATCAGGAAACTCTGGAAATATCTTAGCAACTGCTTCTCCATATGCTCGCCTTGTGGCCACCACTTCACCAATTGAGTATGTTTTGTTAACCTCTTTTATTGTTACAGACTCTGATAGAGGCTGAAGCATCTCGGGTTTATTGACAGAAACTGTAATTCTCTTTATTTCTCCAAGCTCCTTTAATGCTTCTTTAAATTCATCCTCAGTTAGTGCAACACCGTGTTTTCCTTCTCTATCTTCAAGAAATGAAATACCTTTGCCTTTTATTGTTTTTGCAATTATCATTGCCGGTATAGCACTGTTTATTGCTTCCTCATATGCTTTAAAAATCTCATCAAAGTTATGTCCATCGATACATATCGTTTTCCATCCAAAGGAAGAAATTCTTTTTGAATATGCCTCTAAATCATGACCATACATTGTTTCACCGCGCTGACCAAGCCTGTTAACATCGATGATTCCAATAAGATTGTTAAGCTTATAATATGCTGCAAGCTGGATTGCTTCCCACACTGAACCCTCTGCCATTTCACTATCACCGAGCAAAACAAAAACCTTATATGGTAATCGGTCAATATATTTTCCATTTATTGCCATTCCCGCACCAATTGAAAGACCCTGACCAAGCGATCCAGTTGCTGCTTCAGCATATGGAAATGATTTTGTAGGATGGCCTTCAAGTGAAGAACCAAATTTTCTCAGAGTCAAAAGTTCAGTTTCACTCAATTTACCTGCAACTGTCCATAAAGAATAAAGAAGCGGAGCAGCATGGCCCTTTGAAAATATTAATCTATCATTGTTTGGATTATCAGGATTATCTGAATCAAAACGAAAAAAGCCTCCGAAAAGGAGGCCTGTCATTAATTCTACTGAAGAAAGGCAAGTCGTAGGATGGCCTGAACCTGCCTGTGTTGTTGCCGCAAGAATATAATATCGCAATAATCTTGCTATTTCTGCTAAATTTTTCACTTTTTATTTTCTAAAATCTCACTCGTAAGAATCTTAAGAAGTTTCATCCTACTTGGATGTTTGAGTTTTCTCAAAGCTTTTGTCTCAATTTGACGCACTCTTTCCCTTGTTATTGATAGATATCTTCCGACTTCTTCCAGTGTGTGATCTCTATCTTCTCCAATGCCAAATCTCATTTTGATTACTTTTTCTTCTTTTGGAGTTAACGTTTTCAATATCCTCTGAATATGCTCACTCAGTTCTGTCCTTTCAGCTTCTGACACAGGAGAGGGTGAATTTTTATCTCCTATGAAATCTTCAAGCTCTGCGTCCTCATCTCCAATCGGAGTCTGAAGTCCAATAGGATCCTGTATTGCTCTAAAAACCTCCTCAACCTTTCTTACAGGAACGCAAAGCTTTTCAGCAATTTCTTCATTATTTGGCTCTCTTCCGAGCTGTTGTGTCAATTCTCTTGAGGCTTTTGTAACTCTATTGTAAAATTCCATCATGTGAACAGGTACTCTTATTGTCTTTGTTTGGTCAATAAGTGCCCTTGTGATTGCCTGCCTGATCCACCAGGTTGCATAGGTTGAAAATTTGAAACCCTTTTCATACTTGAATTTGTCAACAGCTTTCATTAAGCCGATATTGCCTTCTTCTATCAAATCAAGAAGAGGAAGTCCTCTTCCAACATAGTTTTTGGCAATATTAACTACAAGCCTCAAATTTCTAGTGATCAATTCATTTTTTGTATCCTCAACAAGACATCTTGCTTTATATATTTTTTGCCATATATTTTTTAATTCTTCTATCTTCTGCCCGGCTTCATTTTCAATTTTTTTTAGTTCAGAGCTTACCTCTTTATAAATAGTTTCTAAGTGCTTTATATTTTCACCTGATTTTTTTTTATCATTTATCCGTTTACGTAACTCTTTTAAAGATCCATACTCTTTAATTCTGGCTTCAGTCTTCTCAATATCTTTAATTAAATTCTCTAAACTTATAATTGTTCTACTTAATGCTTCTTCTGCCTTATCTTCATCTGTCATTATCTCATTGTTTTCTTCATTATTTATTTCTTCCAGAATTTTTTTATAAAGAGGTAGGGCCATTATAGTTTCCCTGATTATACTCTTTCCTTCCTGAAGTTTTTTGGCAAGCTCAACCTCTTCATCTTTGGTTAGTATGGGAATATCACCCATTGAATTAAAATATGCCTGCACTAAATCTTCTACATGCTCTTCCTCTTCAATCTCTTCCTCTTCTTCTAAAAATGTTTCTTCCTCCTCATCGACAACCTTTACTCCCATATCGCTTAATACATCTATTAAGTCCTCGATTTCTTCAGGAGAATAATATTCTGATGGAAGAGCTTCATTAATTTCATCATATGTAAGCTTTCCCCTTTTTTTACCAAGGTTTACTATTTCCTCGAAAATATCCCTTTCTTTCATTTTAGTCCTCTAAAATAAAAATTTTTATATTTCAATTGTACTGATTTTTATAAAAAATTCAACCCCTTTGAAATATCAAAATAAAAATAAACAGAGAAGCATTAGGGATTAACTCCCTTACTCTTCTCTGTTTATTAAATTTTTTTAACAAGAAGAATTAAAAGAATAAGTCAAGACTCACGGCTTATTAGTACTGGTAGGCTAAACACCTTACAGCGCTTACACCTCCAGCCTATCAACCTGGTAGTCTACCAGGAGCCTTCAGGTTCCTGAGTTTCCCCAGGAACGGGAGACCTAATCTTGGGACAGGCTTCCCGCTTAGATGCCTTCAGCGGTTATCCCTTACGGACATAGCTACCCAGCATTGCCGCTGGTGCGACAACTGGAACACCAGAGGTCCGCCCACCCCGGTCCTCTCGTACTAGGGGTAGCCTCCCTCAAGTCTCCTATGCCCACAGCAGATAGGGACCGAACTGTCTCACGACGTTCTGAACCCAACTCACGTACCGCTTTAATGGGCGAACAGCCCAACCCTTGGGACCTACTTCAGCCCCAGGATGCGATGAGTCGACATCGAGGTGCCAAACCGGTCCGTCGATATGAACTCTTGGGACCGATCAGCCTGTTATCCCCAGCGTACCTTTTATCCGTTGAGCGATGGCCCTTCCACACAGAGCCACCGGATCACTAAGCCCGGGTTTCCCCCCTGTTCGGCTTGTAAGCCTCACAGTCAAGCCT
>NZ_AUIU01000004.1:0-2500 GCF_000423865.1 Thermodesulfovibrio thiophilus DSM 17215 | reverse complement strand
TTTTAAGAACTTTTATGATGTTTTCAATAGAAATGCCGCCAAGTTTACTCCCTTGCCATGGAAAGAAAAGCCCAACAGGTTTCATATCTTTATCTCTTGGCACTACATATGTAACATGGCATTGACCACATACAAGACTTCGCATCAGCTGATGAGATAGATTGTTTGTATCCACTCCCATTGTCTGTAGAGCTTTTACCAGAGTAAAGCCTCTTCTAATGTGCAGTGTCGCATCCTTTGGATTGTGGCAATCTAAACAGGAGTCTCCAAGTTTTCTGTATTTTTCAGGAATCCAGCTCCATACTTCTTTATATGGCCTATTATAGTAAGCAA
This sequence comes from Thermodesulfovibrio thiophilus DSM 17215, assembly GCF_000423865.1. Lineage (NCBI taxonomy): Bacteria > Pseudomonadati > Nitrospirota > Thermodesulfovibrionia > Thermodesulfovibrionales > Thermodesulfovibrionaceae > Thermodesulfovibrio > Thermodesulfovibrio thiophilus. The sequence continues at coordinate 2,167 of NZ_AUIU01000004.1, read as the reverse complement.
GACCATATTTTGCTTCAAGCTCAGGTGCAAGGGTTGTTTTGCAGGTAAGACATACCCCTCCTGGTTTAAGTCTTGAAGAATCAATTTCAAGTTGATCAATAATTCTGTAGTAATGTGCTCTTGGTTCATTATATTCAATTCCAAATCCCCAGCCATTGTAAAGTAATGCCATAAATGGATATTCAGAAAGTTTGTCATAAATTACTTTATCCGTATCCCAGCCTCTTTTATATTTACTTTTCCCAGCTGGTGTAGGTTCTTTAGACTGTTTGTACATCTCATAATGAATAGGATAAACTTTGCCCCAGACTTCTGGATCAATTTCGTTTTCCGACAGTGCGGCTGCTTTAAACTCTTTTGGCTTTTCAGGTGAGCAAGAGACTAAAATAAACAAACAAAGGCAAGATAAAATCCCAATAAAAGCAAATCGTTTCATAAAAAATACCTCCTTACATAGTTTCTCTGAAACCTGTTTGTCTATGCGATACTCTTTTATGACAGTCCCAGCATTTTCTATCTGCTACAGTAAGTCTGGAAACCATTCCTTCATGACATTTTATACAGTTTGTCTGAATTGTGTTTTTCGTATGTTCTGATGCTTTAATCCTTTCAGGAAAATTCCCTGTATGGAAAAATACGATATCTTTACCACCATCAACTGCTTTCCAGAAATAAAACTTGACTTTTGAATCATTCGGAAGATGACAGTCAACACATTTAAGAGAGTTATGTAATCCACCCTGCATCAGACTCACATATTGTTCCTGCATAACATGACATTTAGCACAAAATTCTACAGTATTAGTAGTTGCAAGAATTTTAGGAGTAAAAAAAGCTATTGCAACTAAAAAAACTAAAAGAGCTGATAGATATATACCATACCTGACAATACCATTTTTCATATCACCCTCCTTTTTATATAGGATTATATCACATTAAAATATAAATTTTTTGTAAAAATAATGTTAATTTTAGTGTCATATATGTGAACTACCCCGCCCTTACGGGCAGGGCTTCCTGGTTCGTAGAGGTCTGCATCCAAACCTCTCCCCAGGCGTTACTTCCCGCAGTTCCTGCGGTAGATTTCAGTAAAATATTTCGAGCAGCATTGTAGTCTCTATCTATAACAACATTACAGAAAGGGCATCTGTGGATCCTATCTGCAAGTGTCTTGTCAACAAGTTGACCACAAACACTGCACTTGATGCTCGTATATTGAGGGGGCACCTTCTCTATCTTACAACCAGCTTCTTCCGCTTTGTATATAAGATAATTGAGAAACTGTCCCCCATCCAGCATCAGAAATATGCTTTGCAAGATGGTGGTTTTTTACTATTCCCTTTATATTCAGATCCTCTATTGCTATAAAACCATAAGTATTTACAAGTTTACGAGAAACTTTATGATGAAAATCAGATCTCTGATTTCTAACTTTAACATGAAGTCTGGCAACAGATTGTCTTGCCTTCTTTCTGTTGTTTGCCCCCCTCTTTTTGTTGGAAAGTTGTCTTTGTTTCTGGATAAGTTTTTTTTCGGACTTAACGAGATATTTAGGGTTTTCTATAACTTCACCATCCGATGTAACAGCAAAAGATTTAATGCCCATATCTATACCAATAGCTTTATCAGGGATGGGTTTTTTAACTGGTTCATACAAGGCAGAAAAACAGGCATACCACCTGTTACATTCTCTTTTGATGGTGCAGGTTTTAACAGTGCCATCAATATTCCTATGCAGTTTAATCTTAATAGTTCCTATCCTGGAAAGTTTAAGCCCTTGCGGAGTTATCTGAAATGCAGGCTGTTGTGGATATGTGATAGAGTCGTATCTTCCTTCCCCCCTTGAATCTCGGATACCCAGCTTTATCGTTTTTCTCTTTAATCCTTCGAAAGAATCCTTGAAATGCTCTATCTACTCTAAAAAGAACATCTTGAAGGACTTGAGAATGTATCTGCTTTAGGGATTCAACAATTTGTTTATCGGATTTAAGGATTTCCTGCTGTTTGATCCGGGAAAGTCCTTTGCCAGTCTGCTCGTAATGATTTCTTCTATCCAAAAGACAGGAGTTGTGGAGGATACGGCACATATCCAAAGTCCATTCAAGTTTTTGGACTTGCTTCTTTGTAGGGTAAAGACGATATTTATAGGTTTTGGCTTTCAATATAG
>NZ_AUIU01000003.1 GCF_000423865.1 Thermodesulfovibrio thiophilus DSM 17215 | reverse complement strand
GCAGCCTCATCAAAAATTCAGTGGAGTAAAGGTAGGTTATGTAATTACAAAAGAAAAACATCCTGAATTAAGTATCATTATAATGGAACTTGATCCTGGTGTTGAAATACCTTTACATACTCATGAAAAGGAAGTAGACAGCATATTTATAGTTGAGGGTGAAGGTGAAATATATATAGAAAACAACTGGCAAATAGTTAAAAAAGGTGATATTATAGCCATAGGAGCTAAAGAACTTCATGGATTAAAGGCAAAAGGACAGACACCTCTAAAATGTTATGTTGTCCATGCTCCTGCCTTGTGGTAGATATTCTAGCTGATAAGAAATGTTTTCTGGTTTAAAAAATATTTTTGAGAAAAACAGGTGGTTGGCTACAACCACCTGTTTTTGTATTATTCTGATAAATATTTTGTTGGGGCATTCTGTGCAACAGAAGCCTCTTCAGTATCTTTTATTAAAGGCATTTTACCGCTTAAAATACCTAGCCATACTCTGATCGAGTCCGCTACAATCAAGACAACCATTATTATCATAACCACAGAAATTCCAGCGAGTAAATAGTTATGTTTTGGTAAATAGTTATTTACAATATTTTGATATCCAGCAACAATTGTAGTAATCAAAAGAAAAGCCATAGGAATCACTGTTATCCATATATATTTAGCCTTACCAAGTCTCAGAAGAAATGTTGTAGATATTGCTAAAGCCATACCACCAAGAAGCTGATTATTTACTCCGAAAAGTGGCCATATTGTTGAAATAGTTCCTGTATAAAGTAAATATCCCCAGCAAAAACTAAATATTCCACTTGTTACAATAACACCTGGCCACCAGGTATAATCTCTCAATTTTGGGTAAACAACTCCACCGATTTCCTGCATAAGATATCGTCCAACTCTTGTTCCAGCGTCAATAAGTGTAAGAATAAAGAGAGCTTCAAACATAATTGCAAAGTGATACCAGTAACTCATAAGATGTCTCAATCCACCAATTCTTGAGAATATATCTGCCATTCCAACTGCAAGAGAAACCGCACCACCTGGACGACCTGCAAGCTCTTCTCCCACAAGTGCTGAAAGATATGGAAGATCCTGTACTTGCATCCCGAGCTTTTGAAACAGTGCTGGAGGGCTATTGATTGCAAAGTAGTCTGCTGTAGGAAGTACTGTTGCTGCAATTAATGCCATCAATGCAACAAAGCTCTCTGTAAGCATTGCCCCATAACCAATTGGTCTGATATCTCTTTCATTTGTAACCATTTTGGGGGTTGTTCCTGATGATACAAGAGAGTGAAAACCTGAAATAGCACCACATGCTATTGTGATAAAAACAAATGGCCAGACTTTACCCGGGATTACAGGTCCTCCACCTGAAACAAACTGTGTTGTTGGAGGCATTTGAATCAAAGGATTGACAAGAATAACTCCAATTGCAAGTAGCAACATAGTACCAAATTTCATGTAGGAACTGAGATAATCTCTCGGAACAAGGAGTAACCATACTGGTAAAACAGCAGCAATAAATCCGTAAATTGTTACAAATAGTGAGATATCTTTTTTCTCAAAAGTAAAAAATGGTGCTAAAGAAGAATCTTTAATTACAGGACCAAGAACAACTGCTAATATTATAAGTATCACTCCTATAACACTCGCCTCGGCAATCTTGCCAGGTCTTAACCATTTAAGATACATACCAATAAATAAGGCAATGGGAATAGTAATCCCAACAGTAAAAGTACCCCAAGGGCTGTGAAATAGAGCATTGACAACAGATATTGATGCACCTGCAAGAACAATTATTAATAAAAATAATGTAGCAACCAGAACAAGCCAGTAAGAAAAAGGTCCTATTTGTGCTTTTGCTACTTCAGCAAGAGATTTTCCATTGTGTCTTACTGATGCAAAAAGAACAACCATATCATGTACAGCACCTGCGAAAACTCCTCCAATTAAAATCCATAAGAACCCTGGAAGATATCCAAACTGAGCTGCAAGAACTGGTCCGATCAATGGTCCAGCGCCAGCTATTGCTGCAAAGTGGTGTCCAAAAATAAGCCATTTATTTGTAGGGACATAGTCTCTTCCGTCATTCAATTTAACTGCAGGTGTTGGACGATTTGGATCAAGAGCAAGAACTTTTGCAGCAATAAAAGCGCTGTAAAACCTGTAAGCAAGGACAAATACAAGAGCTGCAATAATCACCAGGATTAAAGCATGCATAAAAATACACCTCCTTTTTATTTTTTCTAAAAAATTTTACAACTTAAAAAGGATATTAACAATTACATAAGGATAAAAAGAGAAAATTTTTATATGAATGGAAATGATAGAATTTGAATGGAAATTAACAGTTAAACTTTAATCCTAAAATGTCTTTAAGTTCTTTAATCATAGCTTTGCTCACTGGAATCTGACAGTGTTTGCCTTCTATTATAAGCCAGTAGGTACCTTTAAACCATGGCAACACTGCTTCAATTCTTTTTAAATTCACAATATAGCTTTTGTGAACTCGCATAAAACCTTCTTCTTTAAGCCTGGCTTCCAGCTCTGATAGAGTTCCATCGAAGTAGTATTCATTTTTTAAACTGAATACTTTTACTCCTCCTTCAAATGCTTCGCAATACAAAATTTCATTATAAGGAATAAAACTTATTACACCTTCATTCTGTTGAACAGGAAGCTTTTTAAACACTCTTTTTCTTTCAAGAAATTGAGACAGTTTATTGACTGCCTGTGTCCATTCAGTTTTATTATTTTTAAGACTCTCTATTCTCATGATAGTTTTTGTTATCCTTTTTTCTTCAAATGGTTTAAGAATATAATCCAGAGCTCCAAGTTCAAAAGCCTCAACAGCATAATCATCATAAGCTGTTGCAAAAATAATCAATGGAGGATCATTAAATTTGAGAAGTATTTTTGCTGTTTCAATTCCTGACATATCAGGCATTTCAATATCAAGGAAGACTACATCTGATTTCATCTTTGAATACACTGATATACAGTCTGAGGCACTACCAGCCTGAGCCAGCACCTTGCATGATGAAAATTGAGAAAGAATATAAATTAATTCTTCCCTTGCATAAGGTTCATCATCAGCTACTATAGCTGAAAACATCATGGTAAACAAATCTTTTAGGGATTTTAAAGGTTATTTTTGTTCCTAAACGAGGATAGCTTTCTATATTAAGAGTACTTTCATTGCCATAAAATCTTCTAAGTCTTTCATTAACAAGATATAACCCTAAGCCTGTACTTTTCTTTTCTGTTTTATGTTCATTATTAAGTCCGATGCCGTTGTCTTCAACAGAAATTACAGTATTTTCATTTTCATCATAAATACTTATTAAAATTTCACCACCTTCAAGTTTGGATTTTAGTCCGTGCTTAATAGAATTCTCAACAAGTGGTTGAATTGTAAATGGTGGTAATGGAGTATTGAGATCAACCGCAGTATCTATGCAATAATTTACTGTTAACTTATCCCTATAACGAGCTTGTTCAATAGATAGATAAGCTTCAACATATGAAAGCTCTTCTTTAAGTGAAATTTCTCTTTCTTTCTTTAAACTATATCGTAAAAATGTAGCTAAATTTATAAGGAGGTTTTTAGCTTTATTTGGATCAATTCTAATCAGAGATATTATCGTATTCAATGCATTAAATATAAAATGTGGATGAATTTGTGCCTGAAGGGATTTAAGCTCTGCCTCTGTTTTAAGTCTGGCAAGTGTCTCTAATTCGACAATTTCAAGCTGAGTTGAAAATATATGAGCAAGACCTCTTGCGACCTCGAGGTCAACAGATGTAATGCTATTTTCTCTTTCATGATAAAGTTTAAGTGTTCCTATTGTTTCATTACGTTTTTTTAAAGGTACAATTACAGCTGAGCTTAATTTACATTTAGGACTGCTGCAACCTATTTCCTCTTTTTTATTTGCAATCTGAATTTCGCCTGTATTAATAGCATTTATTGTTGCCTGTGTAAGCAATGTATGCCCGGAATGATGATGATCACTTCCGATACCAACATGTGCGAGAATTTTTTTGTTATCAGTAATTGCCACTGCTGCAACCCCTAGACTATTAAGTATGTTTTTTGCTATCTCTGTGGCAGAATATTCACTTAATCCCTGTCTTAGACGGGGAAGAATTAAGTTTGTAATATTTAGAGTGGCTCTTGCCTGCATTGCTGCAACTCTTTCCTGATGTTCAACTGCTGATTTTATAATGAGCATAAAAATTGCTACACCAGTAGAATTCACAGTAATCATGGGAATTGCGATAAATTTAACAAGTTCTAATGCTTCTGAAAAGGGAGTAGAAAATGTAAGAATAATAATCATCTGAACAATCTCTCCCACAAAACCTGCTAACCATGCTACATGCCATGGAATAAATCCCTTTTTCCAGTATTTATAGATAATTCCACCAAGCAATCCCTCGACCACTGCCGCCAGTCCACATGAAAATGCTGTAAATCCACCAATAAAATATCTATGAATACCAGCAATGAGTCCTGCGCCAGCTCCAACAAAAGGTCCTCCTAATAACCCCGCGACCATAACACCAACCACTCTTGAATTTGCAAGAGCACCGTTAATGTGCACTGCTCCAAATGTTCCAAGGACTCCAAGTCCACCAAAAACGAGTGCCAGAATAATTTTATCTTTATTGGAAGGTTTCCGCGAAAGAACTCTTCCTAATGCATGCATCCTCGAAATAATAAAAGCAACTGTAGCAATAATGCTAAATCTCTGAGAAAGAGTGAAAGTTAATTCAAAAATATCCATTTTTTTAAGTATAAAATAAATTTGAAATCAATCGCTATAATTTATCCGATTATATCAAGAACGCATATAATTTTAAAAAATATATAAAAATTGTAATGCCATCTACTTGTTCAGAACACTGAAAGTCCTGTATGCGTAATAATGTTGTTACAAGAAAGAGAGTATATCTTGAAGGATTATTATTGTCTTATTTTGATGTAACACTTTCAAGTGATTGAACTATGTTTCTTTCCTTTATTTTTCAATTTAAGATGAACACGTTACATCCATTGTTTATACATTATTGTGAAAAAAATTAGAAATTTAAATAGATACTCAGAACTATGTAAAAGATTTTAGAAAAAATATAAAGGGAGAAAAAAATGACAACATACAATAACAAAGAGGAAGGTATTCAGGTAAACAAAGAAAAGCTTAAAGAAATCATTCATTATATAACCTATTTATCCGGTAAAAATCCTGAAAGTGCACAAAATACTGTGGTTTTTTGAAGGAATAGTTTACTGGAAAACCTGGTAAAAGACCTATAAACGATGAATTTGTAAAAAACAATTTTGGTCCAACATTAAAAAATCTTGATATTGTTTTAAAAGAACTAAACTATGAAAATAAAGTTAAACCCGAAGTAGATTTATATTCTTCTCAGTATGGTTACTATCAATGATTGATCAAAGCCTTTAACTGCCCTGAAATAAAATATCTCTCTTCAGAAGAAAAAGATGTACTTGCATTTATTACGCCAAGATTTCTGAATGTGTCCGCAAAAACTTTAAGCAGATTAACTCACACTTTATACTTTGAAAGAAAAAAACAGGGAGAAAGATTAAATCCACTGTCTTTTCTTTCTAATTTTAAAAAACTCAGACAGACGATATAGAGTGGGCACAGAAAGAGATAGAGGCTAAAACAAAAGGAGAAATCTCACCATCACGCCTGAAATTAGAAAAAAAAGTTAGCTTCATTATCAAAGGAATAATCCAATTTGGATTATTCAATTATTGAAGATCAGGGAATTACTATCTATGCTGAGCTTTGCATTAAATATTTAACAAAGATTTATTACAACCTGGATTATGATTCAGTTCAGAGATATATATACGATATAATTCGATCTAATTGAATTTTTGAAAGATGAAATTTTATCAAATCCTACTGGTGGAGAGCTTGTAAAAAGCAATCCACATCCAACATATTTGATGGTTATTTCTCCGCATGATTTGTTAGAAAAAGTAACACAACCTTGACAGATATAATAACAAAATTTATAATTAAATAAAAAAGGTGAAAAAAATGACTATTAACAGATTAATAGGGGAAAAAATAAAAAAATTAAGAACGATGGTTGGCTACACACAGCTTGAGCTTGCAAAAAAAATGGGAGTTTCCCGTCCTACAATATCTCAGATGGAAAACGGAGAAAAAAAGTTCACAGCGGAGGAATTGATTTCGCTTTCAAGGATATTCAATATATCGGTTGAACAGCTTTTAGGTTTAAAAGAGATGCCTGAGGTGATTGTAGTTGAAGAAAAGGATTCAGAAGCACAAAAACACGATTTCAGAATAAGTGTTCCTCAAAAAAATATTGAGAAAATAAAAGAAGTCCTGCTTTACATTCTTAATAAGGTTGGTTCAAAGCCTAACATAGGGGAGGGTGTCCTTTATAAAATTTTTTATTTTATTGATTTTGATTTTTACGAGAAATATGAAGAACAGCTCATTGGCGCCACCTATATAAAAAATCACTATGGACCTACACCTGTTGAGTTTACAAAAGTTGTTGAGTCAATGATACATAACAATGAAATCGTAAAAATAGAAAATAAATACTTCAACTATCCCCAGACAAAGTATCTGCCACTTAGAAAACCTGATCTGACAAAATTAAAAGCTCATGAACTTGAAGTTATAGAGGATGTAATAAATCGACTTGCAGATATGAATGCAGCTCAGATCAGCAATTATTCACATAAAGACGTGCCGTGGATTGTAACTGACGATGGAGAAAAAATAGAGTATGAAACTGTGTTTTACAGAACTCCTGAATACTCAGTAAGAGAATATTCAGAGGATGATGATTGAGCAAAATTGATCTTTTAGATCGTCTCAGGTTAACAACTGTATTTAGAGAAGTTAATTTTTTACCTGAATTTGAAAACGATTTTAAAAGATTGGTGAACCTCCCACGACTAAAGGCGCAGGATTCTAACCTCACGGTTAGAGTTTCCTGCTTCATCGTCCTCGTAACCTACTAACTCCACAGGCGTCTTAATTCCGATAGTTCCTACCGTACTTGTGCCATAATTTTTTACCTGATTATATCAGTAACATATGTATAAATAAAAATCAAGTATTTATCTAAGTATAAAACTATACTATGATTAACATATGTTATATCCTCCTTACTCATGACTGAAGTCACGAGAATGCGGACGATTAACTTTTCAACATCTTTTGCCATATGAACATTTTCATGAAAATGTTCAACTAACCCCATTGAAAGTCTGAACAGCTCCCTTGAAAGATTTTCACACAGGGTAAAGAAGTGGAGCAAAGGCGACATGAAGAAGAGATGGCTTGCAGCTCCTATTCTTCAGAGTGAAGAGAGAGGATGCATCGGGTCATGCTGATCACCTCTTATTTTCGAGAATTTTTTCCTTGAAGTATTTGAGAGCCTTGTCGAGTTCACATTTATCATCTTCCCCACCAATTTTAAATCGCTTTGCTTGCATACGATTTTTCAAATCTTTAGCCATCCGATCCCATAGATAATCCCATAGTGATAGATGAGAACCGTAATCGCTCTCTGAACTCATTTTGAATATGTGCAAAAGTACAATCGGTTTGGATATGATTTGCTTTTGACTTTCGAGGCAATACCAATATTTGACTAAGTTTGTGACACCTCCAGCAGTCTCCACCTCTATTATCACGTGATAATATGGCGTATCTACCCGCAAATCACCGAACTGAAAGTAGGTGTTACCATCAACACATATTCGGTTGTCGCGTCCTTGCCCCTTGAATATAGGGTAACCATGCTTATGGGCACACTTTTCAAAGGGTTCAAGGACCTGCTGTTCAAGATTTTGTCTTTGGTTTGGCATAATATCATGACCTCCTAACAATGTTGCCTAACGTTTTACGGATAAAAGAAGTTGCCAAAGGCAATTTGCGGAAATCTTTTATTTCCCTTTTATCCGCTGTTATATGACCCGAAGGGCAAGGTTGCGAAGCAAACGCAGAGTTCGGCTTGGCGGTAATATTCATAATATCGGCACCTCTCTTATATCCACATCTGGGTCAATGACTAGCATACATGGAATGGAAAACCATTTCAGTAGCAATCCCTTTTAGATGAGGTCTTGTTTCTTACCTAATCATGTAAAAAGGCTTTTTTATACAATTCCATGTCGCAATCCCTTTTAGATGAGGTCTTATTTCCTACCTGACGAATTCAAAAGATTTCTGAAAGAACCCATTGGTCGCAATCCCTTTTAGATGAGGTCTTGTTTCTTACCAAAAAGCCTTTGATCAAATGGGGCGAATATACGAAAAAGTCGCAATCCCTTTTAGATGAGGTCTTGTTTCTTACCTAATCATGTAAAAAGGCTTTTTTATACAATTCCATGTCGCAATCCCTTTTAGATGAGGTCTTATTTCCTACCTGACGATTTCAAAAGATTTCTGAATGAGCAGTAATGTCGCAATCCCTTTTAGATGAGGTCTTGTTTCTTACTTTGACACTTGTATTAGTGGGTGTCCTAGTGAGTATGGTCGCAATCCCTTTTAGATGAGGTCTTGTTTCTTACCTTGCCCCACTGGGAAAGTCTTTATATAAGTATGTCGCAATCCCTTTTAGATGAGGTCTTGTTTCTTACTATATGGAGTGCAGGTATCAGGCAAAACAGAACCGTCGCAATCCCTTTTAGATGAGGTCTTGTTTCTTACATGGTTAGTGATGGGTTTGAAAGCGAATTAGTCGCAATCCCTTTTAGATGAGGTCTTGTTTCTTACATAATTTATTAGAAAAGAGCAGTAGGGGCTTTGTCCGTCGCAATCCCTTTTAGATGAGGTCTTGTTTCTTACTAACCCCCTCATTTTTTTCTTTATTTTTCAATATGTTACAAGGAGGGTTATGCAGATTTTTTTAAAATTTTTTATCACCGATCATGGCTCAAAGTATTGAAGATGCTTGATTTCTTATTCTGCTTAAAACAAGCAAAATCAATATTTTAGCTTAGATGATTTTTAAAATCCAGTCTTGTCAAAGAACCGCTTTGAAGGATTAAATCACATAGAAACATAAAAAGTCAAATAAAAATTTATTTAATTTTCTGGTATGACAATTTTAAATAATCTTATTCTTCAAAGACTGAATGTGATGTAAAACATTAACGGATGATGGCGAACATAAACGTTCAGTGCTTAAAAATTGAGCATTATGTATAACAGTTTAATAATTCAAAAAAATTTTCTTGTATTTAACAGTTTTTAAACAGGTAAGTTTGAAATCTGGTTTTGTTATTCAATAAAAGTTTATTTATAATAGGTTTGCATTAATAAATTAAAAGAGGTGGATATCCTTAGATGAAAAATATGCGTTTAAAGCTTTTTAAAATAATACCAGCTTTTTTATTTATATTATGTTTCACATCTTTATCTCTTGCATATACCATTACGGGCAGTGTAACCCGTGTTATTGATGGTGATACATTTCATCTTCTGCCTGAAAGCGGTATTCCTCAGAACGTAAAGGTTCACAAGGATGGCACAGTATCAGTAAGACTCCGTGGAATAGATGCTCCTGAAAAAAGACAGCCTTATGGACAAGAGGCAAAGGAAAGTTTAAAATCTCTTATTGGTGGTAGAATTGTTAAGGTTGAAATAAAAGACATAGACAGATATGGTAGAATTGCAGGTTATGTTTTTGTAGATGGAATAAACGTTAATCTTCTACAGGTTAAACGCGGCTATGCATGGGCATACACTGAGTACCTTGACAGACCATATGCAAGTGAGTTTTATGCTGCGGAGAAAGAGGCAAGAAAACAGAAATTGGGCTTATGGAAGCAGTTAAACCCCACTCCACCATGGGAGTGGAGAAAGAAATATAGATAAAAAAATGTGGGGAAAATGCGGGAAAACTTTTAAAAATCACCCCGACATTTCTCAAAAATAATCTCTCTGAAAAGTAATTGTTTCAATAAGAATTGAAACAATTTTAGGTTTATTTATTTTTTTCTCTCCGTTTGTTTTCATTAATCATAAAGGCTACGTAGATGCTGCTAAAATTATCCACGTCAGACACTGAGACTGACAATTCTTGAAAAATATGGTTACCAGAAGTACAGGTAATACATAGAGAGGTTAAAAACGAACTTTTCAAAGAAAAGCAAAAGGAGATGAAACAGAAATGGCTTCTGAAAAACTAATGACACCGGATGAACTTGCTGAATACCTGGCAGTGTCAAAGCAAACCATAAGGCTGTGGTGTCATCTAGGGAAAATACCCTTTTTAAAAGCCGGGCATCTTGTTAGATTTAGAAAGCCTGATATTGATGCCTGGCTTGCTACTCAATCCACTCAAAAAAAAGAAAAGAAAAAGAAAACAAGAAAACCATCAATACCTGAAACATCAATTGATAAACTTATCCGTGAGGTTAAAAAAGAGGTTGGAATTGATTAAGCTACCATCTTTTGATATACTCTATCATTCATTGATCTTTGATAAGGGTATCCTGCGATATAGCAGGGGGTAAGTAATGAAAAGCAAAAACAGTAAAGACGGCCTTTATCTAAGAGGCAATGTATGGTGGATGAATTTTACAGTAAACGGCAGGCATTATCAGAAATCAACGGGTACTACAGATTATAAAACCGCAGTAAAAGTCCTTGAAGCACTTAAAGCAAGGATAATACTAAACCACTGGATACCTGAGCAGAATGATCAGAAACAAACCTGTACATTTAAAGAACTTGCAGAACGGTACTCAGAGTATTGTAAAGGAAGGCAGAAATCTTTTAAAGCCTGGAAATTCTATATCATAAAAAACCTGGTTAATCGTTTTGGTAGTTTTGAACTTACTGACTTTAACACCTATACCATTGAACAGCTTCAAACTGAATTCCTTCAAAAAGGAAAGAAACCAGCAACTGCCAATCGAGTGACAGCGGTGCTTGCACATATGTTTACAAAAGCCAATGAATGGGGTATGGTTGATGACAGCATCTTAAACCGCATAAGAAAGGTTAAACGGCTTAAGGAAAACAATAAGCGGTTAAGATTTTTGTCAATCGAGGAGATTCAAAGCCTTCTTAATGCCTGTGATAAACACATTTATCCAATAGTAAAAGTTGCACTTAACACAGGAATGCGTAGAGGAGAAATCCTGAACTTAAAATGGGATCAGGTTGATTTAAAACACGGTTTTATCCTGCTTGGCAATGAAACCAAAAACGGCGAAAGAAGAGAAATACCATTAAATAATACTCTTAAAGAACTGTTTATCCATTTGTTTACTAAAAGAAGACTTGATACTGAATACGTGTTTGTTAATCCTGAAACAGGTAAAAGGTTTGTTGACATTAAAAGAAGCTGGTCTACTGCTTGTAAAAAAGCAGGCATAAAAGACTTTCACTTCCACGACTTAAGGCATACTTTTGCAAGCCAGCTTGTTATGAACGGAGTTGATTTAACAACAGTTAAAGAACTGCTTGGACACAAGGACATTAAAATGACCCTTAGATACTCTCACCTGGCACCGGAACATAAACAGGATGCAGTTAAAAAACTGGATGATTTTTTAGGACAAAATACTCCAAAAATCGCTCAAAAAAGTACCTGATTCTTACAATTTTCTTACAGTGCTGAAATTTTTACTTTTTGTGATTTTTATAAACCATTGATAAATAAGGATGGAGCTGATGGGAGTCGAACCCACGACCTCTTGAATGCCATTCAAGCGCTCTCCCAACTGAGCTACAGCCCCGATCTTTAAACTTAACATATATGGATATTTATTTGTCAATTACTATTAATTTTTCATGCTTTTTTAAGGTATAATTAAAAAATTGTAAGATGGAGAGGTATTTTATATGTCAAAGTTTTTAATTTTCCTGCTTCTTATTTTCCTGACGATTATCGGACTTTTCGCTATGGAAAATAAAGATACAGTGATTTTAAAGGTACCATTTGGAGCAGCTTATGAAATGCCTAAAATAGGATTAATGCTTCTTTCTCTGAGTTTTGGTGCATTTTTTATTTTTATAGTTTTTTTTATTAGAGACACCACCAATCTTATCGGTAAATTTCAATTGCAAAAAAGGCAGAAACAAGAAGAAAAGATAAAAGAATATTACGCTAAAGCTTTGAATGCAATTGTAAGAGACAAAATTACAGAAGCCAAGGAGGCTCTACAGGAAATATTAAAAGAGGAACCTGAGCATATTGATGCTCTTATAAGGCTAGGCGATATATCCATGAAAGAAGAGGACTATAAAACAGCTCTTAAATATTATAAAAAAGCTTATGAACTTGATCCAAAAAATATAATTTCTCTTTTTTCTATTGAAGGTATAATGGAAAAAATGAATGAAAATGAACTCGCTCTCAGGTATATTGAACAGATTATAAACCTCGAGCCAGACAATTTATTAGCATACTATAAAATGAGAATTATTTTAGAAAAACTTGAAAAATGGGAAGATTTAATTGCTCTTCAGAAAAAAATTCTGAAACTTATACCAGAATATAAAAAATCAGATGAAGAAAAAAGGCTTGTAGGATATACCTATGAATATGGTAGAGTAAGTATTGAGTTAGGAGAACTTGAACAGGCAGAAAGAGTTTTTTCAACGCTTGTCAAGACTTCACCAGATTTTATTCCTGCTTATCTTGGTTTGACAGAAGTGATGATTTCTGAAGGAGAAGTTGAAGAGGCGATTGAATTGCTTCAGAAATCATATAAGGATTTAAAATCAAAACTATTGCTTATAAGACTTGAGGATTTAATGATCAGTATAGGCGATCCAAAGAGACTAATTCAATTTTATCTAAAAGCCATCAATGAACAACCAGATGATATTGAACTCAAATTCCTTCTTGGTAGACTTTATTATCGATTGGAAATGATTGATGATGCTATAGAGACTTTATCTTCAATTGATCCTGCAATATGTTCAACTCCAAAACTCCACTGTATAAAAGGATTTCTTTACTTAAGAAGAAATCAGATTACCAGAGCTGTTTCTGAGTTCAAAGAGTTATGTCCAGAAACAAAGGTATCAAATCTATCATATATATGCAAGGAATGTAAGTCAACTTTTGATGAATGGACTGGAAGATGTTCTGTTTGTAGCACATGGAATAGTTTTGAGGTGAATTTAAGAGGTTGTGAAGTTTTAAAATGATCGAATTTTTTCGTAAAAAGCGAAAAATTGTTCTTGATACAAGTGTTTTTATAAATCCAGATGTCAGAGGTGCTTTTGGGAACAATCCTGAAGAAGCAATTGAAGAATTTATAAAAATCATCAAAAAAATTGAAATTTTTGAGTTTTATCTGCCTTCTAGTGTTTTTAAAGAATTGATGTATTTTGTAGATGAAAAAAAAATTTCAAAGGAGTTTTATTTTTTCATCAGGATTAAATCTCCAGATAAACATAGAACCACATGTCCTGCAATATTTTTTTATGAACTTGTTGAAGAAATGAGAATTAGAATCAATAAGGGACTCAGAGTGGCAGAGGATGCTGTAAGGAGTGTAACACAGAAGGGAATGGATGAGACAATTAAAGATTTAAGGAAGAAATATAGAGAAGCACTTCGTGAAGGTATTATAGATAGCAAAGAGGATGTTGATTTAATATTTCTATCTTTGGAACTTAAAGCAACGCTTGTAACAGGAGATCAGGGATTGATTAAATGGGCTGATAAGCTTGGAATTGAATGGATTGTTCCTGAAAAGTTCAAGGATTTTTTACTTTCTGCGTACGGATGAATTCCAGAAATTACCAATTTTTCTAAATTTTTCATATCGTTTTTTCACAAGTTCCTCTACTGATATCTTTTCAAGTTCCATTGTAATGCTGATTATTTTATTTTTAATTCTTTTGCCCATTTCATGAGGTTCTCTATGCGCTCCACCAAGTGGTTCAGGAATAATATCATCGATAATTTCAAATTTCTTTAAATCCTGAGCTGTAAGCTTTAGTTCTTCAGCTGCTTTCATGTATTCTTCAACTCCCATATCAGAATTCTTTTTCCACAGTATTGCTGCACACCCTTCAGGTGATATTACTGAATAAACTGAGTGTTCAAGCATTAAAATTTTATCACACACACTAAGTGCTAACGCTCCTCCACTTCCACCTTCTCCTATAACAACGCCAATTAATGATGTTTTAAGCAAGGACATTTCCATGAGATTATTTGCTATTGCTTCAGCCTGACCTCTTTCTTCAGCACCTATGCCTGGAAATGCGCCAGGAGTATCAATCATTGTAATAACAGGTATTGAAAATCGTTCAGCAAGCTTCATAATCCTTAAAGCCTTTCTGTATCCTTCTGGATGAGCTTGCCCGAAATTGCGATAAATTCTTTCTTTTATTGTTCTGCCTTTTTGATGTCCTATGACAGCATATGAATTTCCATCAATTTTACCAATTCCAGCAACTACTGCAGGATCATCACCAAAACGACGGTCTCCATGAAGCTCTATAAAATCTTCAAAAATCATTGAAATATAATCAAGTGTGTATGGTCTTTCCGGATGTCTTGCTATCTGGGTTTTTTGCCATGGAGTAAGATTTGAAAATATCTCAGTTTTCAACTCTTTTAATTTCTTATTGAGTCTTTTAATTTCCTGAGTAAGATCAATGTCACTGCCATCAGAGAGTTTTTTTAACTCTTCAATTTTTACTTCCAGTTCCTGTATTGGTTTTTCAAAATCAAGATAGTAGTTCATGTAATTTTTACCTGACAGCCTTTGATTTTTTGTATCTTTGTTTCAAAATCAATGCATGGTTCAAATGGGCTAAGAATTATAACATTATAGTCAGGAAAATTTAAACAGATGTATATGCTTCCTTCTCCATTATGTGTATCTCCTAGATACTGTCTCACTTCTTTCATAATCATATAAGCTTTATCAGTATCTAAGCAGTCAATATTTATTTCATATTTTATTTTTAAATCTATGTTTTTCAAATCTTCTATCTCTCTTGCAAGAAATTTTGTTGAATCAGAATTTTTAGATATTATTCCTTTAATGATAATCAAATTTTTCTCAGTTAAAATATTGTTATATTTTTTAAAAAGTTCAGGATAAATAACCACTTCAACCCTTCCTGTTTCATCACCTATTGTTAGATATGCAGTTACTCCTTTTTCTTTTGCTTTACTTTTGACTTCCTCCACAATTCCAGCTATTTTTATTTCCTGCGTTTCTTGATTGTCATCATCAAAATTATTATCATCCTCCTCTGTATCAAAAATATCAGCAATTGTAGAAATATTCATTTTATTTAAAATTGCCCTTATAGGTTTCATTGGATGTCCTGTAAGATAAAAACCAAGAGCAGATTTTTCTTCATTTAACAGTGTGTTATTGTCCCATCCATCTACTGTTTCAACAGTAGAAAATAATCCTCCTGATGATCTGGTTCCCTTAAGGGATATAAGTTCCTGCATGGCGATAGCTCTTGCCTGATTAGGAGGATATTGGGAATAAAGGGAATCAAAAGCTCCTGTTTTAATAAGGGATTCAATTACTTTTTTGTTAACTTTTTTTGTATCAACCCTTTTCAAAAAATCTATCATTGATTTAAATTTACCATTTTTTCTCTCATTGACAATACATTGTAGGGCAGAACCTCCAACTCCCTTAACAGCTTCAAGTCCGAATCTTATTGAGTTTCCACTGGCAGTAAAAGCTCTGTCACTTTCATTTATATCAGGTCCTTTAATTTCTATGTCCCAGGCTTTACATTCATTAATGAATTTCACTAATTTGTTTGTATCTCCCATTTCATTTGAAAGGTTTGCCGCAAAAAACTCCACTGGATAATGAGTCTTTAAATAGGCTGTAACGTATGATAAATAGGCATAAGCAGCTGAGTGAGATTTATTGAAACCATATTCACCGAAAGCTGCCATCAGGTTAAACAGGGATTCTGCTTTCTCAAATGAAACTCCATTTTTTGTGGCACCCTGAATAAATTCTTCTTTAAGACTTGCCATAAGCTCCGGAATCTTCTTTCCCATAGCTTTTCTTAAAACATCTGCCTGTCCCATTGTAAAACCTGCTATTTTATTGGCAATCTTCATGACCTGTTCTTGATAAAGAATTACTCCATAGGTTTCATCAAGTATTTCTTTGAGTTCTGGAAGTTCATAATGAACAGGAATTAACCTTTTTTTTCTTTTGATGAAATCATCAACCATTCCACTGCCAAGAGGTCCTGGTCTGTATAGAGCAACTAGAGCAATAAGGTCCTCAAATCGCTGAGGCTCCAGTCTCTTGAGTATTTCTCTCATTCCTCTACTTTCAAGCTGAAATACACCTATTGTATGACCTGAACAAAGAAGACGATATGTTTCTGTATCATCCAGAGGAATATTATCCAGGTCTATCTCTTTACCTTGTGCTTTAACATATTTTACAGTGTCATCTATTACAGTTAGAGTTTTCAGACCAAGAAAATCAAACTTGAGCAAACCAACATCTTCAAGCGCTTTCATATCAAATTGAGTTATAACAGTATCTTCGCCTGCATTTTTATAGAGAGGCATTAAATTTTCAAGAGACTCTGGAGAAATGACAACTCCTGCAGCATGTTGAGAGGCGTGTCTTGAAAGTCCTTCAAGTCTCAAAGCTATATCAATCAGTTCCTTAACAGTTTGATTTTTATTGTAAAGCTCTTTCAATCTGGGTTCTAAATTTAAAGCCTGTTCAAGAGAAGGGCATGCAAATGGTATCATTTTAGCAATTTTATCAACTTCAGCATATGGAACATTTAGAGCTCTTCCAACATCCCTTACTACAGCTCTTGCGGCCATTGTTCCAAATGTTATAATGTGAGCAACTCTGTCTTTACCATAATTTTCGGCAACATATTGAATAATCTCTTCTCTTCGATCTTTACAGAAATCAACATCAATATCAGGCATGCTTATTCGTTCAGGATTCAAAAATCTTTCAAAAATAAGTCCGTATTTTATAGGGTCTATGTCTGTAATTTTAAGTGCGTAAGCAACAAGACTTCCTGCTGCTGAACCTCTACCAGGTCCCACAGGAATACTCTTCTGCCTTGCATGGTTTATAAAATCCCATACAATAAGAAAATAAGAAGAAAATCCCATCTGTGTTATAACTTTGAGTTCGTTCTCAAGCCGATTCATATAATCATCCGGTGGAATTCCTTTAAACCTTTCATTTAATCCTTTTATAGCGAGCTCTTTCAAATAGTTATCCGGTGTATAACCCTCTGGAACATTATATTGAGGAAGTTTATATTCACCAAGTCTCAAATTAAAACTACACATATCCGCAATGTTGAGCGTATTTGTTAAAGCCTCAGGAATTTCCATAAATGCTGAATACATTTCCTGCGGAGATTTAAAATAAAACTCATCTGTCTGAAACTTGAGCCTCTTTTCATCATTTATTGTCTTGCCTGTCTGAATGCAGAGTAAAATCTCATGTGCTCTTGCATCAGATTTATAGAGATAGTGGCAGTCATTTGTTGCAACCACAGGTATATCAAATTTTCTGGAGATTTCTATCAATCCTCTGTTTGCTACTGCCTGTTCAGGAAGGCTGTTTGGTTGAATTTCCAAAAAGAATCTGTTACCGAATATATCTTTAAACTTCTTTGCTGTATCATGAGCACGTTCAATATTTTCATAAACAATATTGGATGGTATTTCTCCCTTTAAACATCCAGACAGAGCTATTAGTCCCTCATTGTATTCAGAGAGAAGTTCAATGTCAATTCTTGGTTTATAATAAAACCCTTCCAGATAAGAACGAGTAACAAGACGAGTGAGATTTTTGTATCCCTCTTCATTTTCTACCAGAAGAGTAAGATGAAAGGACGCTTCTTCCGGCATCCCTGGATCTTTATTTACTTTGCTTTTCTCAAAACGACTCTTGGGGGCAACATAAACTTCGCAACCTATAATTGGTTTAATTCCTGCTTTATTGGCTTTTTTAAAAAACTCTACAACGCCAAACATATTTCCATGATCGGTTATCGCAACAGCAGGCATCTTATAATTTTTAGCCTGTGCAATTAATTCATCAATTTTTATTGCTCCATCAAGGAGACTGTATTCGGTATGTACATGAAGATGGACAAACTCTGGCATGCTCATATTATGAATGTTAAAATTTTATTTTAGACTAAGTCAATTTCATAAGTTTCCTAAAAATGATCTTATAGAAAAAGTAAGCATTGTTTAAATCATCTCAAATTTACACAATATATTTTTATACTACCGACAGAGTGATAAATAACATACAGGATAAAATACAAAGCAATTAATAAAAATTTAAGGTAAAATTACCTTGAAGTATTTTTAATAGTTAGATACAATTGAGTAGGCTCCTTTGGAGCTAAAACTAAAAGGGGAGGTCTAAAGATGTTTACAAAATCTTCTCTGATTATAGCTGTATGCTTTATAACTGTTCTTTTTATTGGTTCTACTGTTGCTCAAAATAATAACTCAGGTTTTCAAAATAACAATGACGCTAAGGGTGTGCAGGAAAAGAGCCACTTGGAGATAGCTCAAGCACTAAAGCAATCAAGCAATGAGCAATTGTTTGCTGCAAAGCCATGTACTCCTTCTGGATGGTGGTGCACAAGCAACAGTCAGTGTTGTAGCGGTAGTTGTAAAAATAATGTGTGCAACTAAGGCACAGGGTAGGCAATGCCTACCCTGTCAAAAACTGGCAATAACTATCAAACTTATCATAATATTGTTTTTTATTTTTTATCCTTTTTTTGGTTCAGCAAAAACAGTTATTCTTGAAGGCAATCTTAAAAGTACAGTTAAAGTCTCTCAGCAAATGCGTTTTAATGTCTCAGAACCTTTAGAAACACTGAAATTTAAATTTGCGCTTCCAATGAATTTTTCAAATAAGTTTGTTAGTCAGCACATAAATAATCTGGATATAAAAATTGAGCCTGAACCAGAAAAATTTGAAAAAGAAATTGACCAATATGGTAATCAATGGGGCTTTGTAAAATGGAGAAATCTTAAGAACTCCGTAAGAATAACAATAACATTCGAAGCTTCTGTGAATTCAGAATTAAGAGCAGAAAGTTCAACAGCGGAGTTTCCTTTAAAAAATGTTCCTGATACTGAAAAGTTATTTTTAAAATCAACTGCACTGGTTCAATCTGAAAATGCCGATATCTTGAAACTTTCTCATGAACTCACAAACGATGCAAAAACAGAGTATGAAGCTATAACCAGGATACTTAACTGGGTTATTGACCATGTAAGATACACCTATAATCCTCAACAATTTGATGCACTGTATACATTAAAAACAGGCAAGGGAAACTGTCAGAACTTGGCGCATCTTACAGTTGCACTTTTAAGAGCTTCTGGAATTCCTGCAAGAGTTGTCGGAGGATTATCCCTCAAATACCCATGGAAAATTCCACTTGGTAAGAACTATCTTGTTCAGAGTATAGGACAGGGTGGACATGCCTGGATAGAAGTTTATTTTCCTGATCTTGGATGGCTTTCTTATGATCCTCAGCAGTCAAAGCAATTCACATCATCAAGACATATAAAACAAACCCACGCACTTGAATCAGATGAAGTTAATGATACATGGAGAGCATACCCATATCTACCAGCATATAGCGAAAATGTTGATGCAAAATTTTTATCTGATAGAATTCATATTTCACCAAAAGCTTCTGAATCATCACCTAAGGCTTATATTTTAAGCAATAAAATGGTTGTAAAAAAGGAAATGATTCAAAAACCACCTCCTCAAGAAGAATTTAAACCTCTTCCATCGGAAAAAGTATTTGAATTTGGCAATATGGATTTCCCAAATCTTGTTGATCTATATCAAATCATAGGAGACAGGGCAGTAAAGATTCTTGATAAAGAAACAGCTGAATATGTCACATCGCAATACATATATGCTCAGGCATTCACAGTTAATGAACCTTTAGAGATCGAAAGACTATCACTTGCAATGAGAAAATTCGGTGGTGATGGAACAATTTATATTGACCTTATATCAGATGAACATGGAAAACCATCGTTAAAGGGATTTAGGTCAAATCCTGTATTCCTTGATAATATTCAGAACCGTCCTGGTTATTACTGGCTTGATTTCATATTTCCTGAAAAACCAAAAATAACCAAAGGTAGATACTGGATAGTGCTGAGGCATTCAGGAGATGTAATCATGAATTGGTTTTATATACCAGGAAATCCATATGGCGATGCTGATGATACTCGCTCAACTATTAAAGGTTTCAAGTGGGAAGATATTTTAAACTATGACTTTGTATTTAAAGTAAAAGCGAAAAGGCTGTAAAAATCTGAGGTAAATATAGTTTACAGTAATTCATGCTAATGCACGGAGGGTTGAGGTATAGTTGTTTGAAATGAGCTAATTATGAGAGCAAGCAGAGTCATACTTTTTAGCATCTTTATTTTCTTTTGTCTTCCGGGTGCGATTTGTGCATCAATTGGAGAGATTGAGGAGATTTATGGAACAGTTCTTTACAGAGAAAAAACAGGACTCTCTTATAAAAAAGCCAAAACTGAATTATTAGTTGAAAAAGGATACTGGATAAAAACAGAATCAAGAAGCTGGTCAGTTATTAAACTCTGTGATGGAAGTAGATTTACTCTTTCAGAAAATACAGAGTTTGAGATTTCAGAGTATTTAATTGATAAAGATAGAAAATATGGAGTTTTCTATATTACAAAGGGAAAATTAAGAGTAACTGTTGTAAAACTCACAGGACAAACAACTAATTACAGGATAAAAACACCAACAGCAGTGGCGGGAATAAAGGGAACGGAGTTTATGATACTGAATCAAGAGAATGCAAATGTATTTTTGGGGAATGAAGATACAGCCTACATAGCAGGATATGATACAGTTGAAAAACCTCTTAGACCTGATACAATTATTCAAAATACAAGGGGATTTACTCCAACAGAGCCTGTTAAAGTAGAAACAGCAACACTTCTTTCTGAAGCTAAAAATGGACTTTCCCATATTACAGATGTAACTCCTCCTGTAGATTGGAAGATTTCAGAATCTCTTCCTCATATAATTGCAAGATGGGATATTAACTATGGACATTATCTTGCGGATTCTGGAAGATATGAAGAAGCCTTGTACATTTTTCAGATAGCCATTGATCTTAGTGATAATCCTGAAATAAGGGCAGATGCAAGACTTGAAAGAGGAGCTATATATTCAAGATTTTTAAAAAAACCTGAAGCTGCACTTTCTGAGTATCTCACTGTTGTTGAAGAAGACTCTGAGATCCCGCAGAAAGAAACAGCGCTGTATCTCACGGGGATGACACTTTACGAACTTGGATTTAAAAAACAGGCGATAGAAAGACTCACTCAGTATAAAAAAGAGTATCCAAATGGGAGATATATAATAAATGTTGAAACATTCTTAAAACTTTTAGAGAATGAAAAATAAGCTATTAATTTTTCTTTGTATCGGTCTGCTTTCATCATTTATTGTCGTTTTTCTTTATTTCATTAAAATAGACTTTTTGGCCTCTATTGACCTTAAACTTAAGGATGCCAGATTCAGACTTCGTGGATCGATTGAGCCTGACAGCAGAGTCATAATTGTAGCTATAGACTCAAAAAGTCTAGACAGAGTTGGAAGATGGCCATGGGACAGAAAAGTAATTTCGAAACTCATAAAAAATATAAATAAAGCAAAAGTGATTGCTCTTGATATTGTATTTTCAGAAACTTCAAATCCTGAATCTGACAGAATTCTTTCAAATATGATAAACATGACAAACACAGTTGCCGGTTACTACTTTCGGGAAGATGAAACATCTGTTAATAGGCAGTCTTACATAAACCTTAAAGAATCAAGAATTAAAATATTAAAAACATCAAAAGGGATAAAACCTCTACATGTGATAGAGTTTCCCTATGCTGAGCTCAATATTCCAACAATCAAAGCAAGCATGGGATTTTTCAATATTTTTCCTGATGAAGACGGAGTTTATAGAAAGATTAATTTAGTTATTCTTTATAAAGGAGAGCTGTATCCTCATCTTGCACTCCAAACAATCAGTAAACTCAAAAATAGTCCATTGATTGTAGAGATTGCTGAATATGGTATAAAAAGCATAAAAATTAAAAATGAAACAATTCCTGTCAGTGAATCAGGTAGCCTCACAATTAATTATTATGGAAGGACTGGCTCATTTAAAACTGTATCTGCCATTGACATCATAGATGGGAAAATAAAAATCCCTCCAGATGTTATTGTTCTGGTGGGTGCAACAGAAATTGGAATAGCTGACATCCGTAATACACCCTTTGATCCTGTTATGCCAGGGGTTGAAATATCAGCCACAACAGTATCAAATATCCTACAAGGGCGATACTTAATTTACAATGCATGGGTTGCAGGACTTGATATTTTATTTATCATTATTCCTGTTATTTTGCTCATTCTTATTTTTACAAAAATTCCGAGAACAGTTATATCCTTGTGTCTTTTCATTATTGTTGTCTTTTTTACATATATTGTTAATTTTTTCATATTTAAAAAATATTTTCTGGATCTTTCGTTAATCTATCCATTCTTTTCTCTTTCAATGTGCTATGTTACATCAGAAGCGTACAGAAATCTGATGGTTGAAAAGAAAAGCAAATTTCTTAAAAAAGCATTTTCAAGCTATGTGTCTCCTGACGTTGTAAACATTCTGATTAAGAAGCCTGATGCTTTAAAACTCGGTGGTGAGAAGAGGACAATAACTGTTTTATTTTCTGATATTAGAAATTTTGCAGTAATCGCTGAATCCCTTCAACCTGAAAGACTCGTAACGCTACTTAATAACTATTTTGATCCTATGACTAACATAGTTATTAAACACGGTGGAATGCTTGATAAATACATCGGAGATGCAATAATGGCAGTTTATAATGCACCTGTGAATTTACCAGAACATGCTAAAGAAGCTGTTTTTACAGCTTTAGAAATGTTAAAAGAGCTTAAAAAATTAAATAAAAAATTTAATGAATTAAGATTCCCTGAGATAAATATAGGCATTGGGATAAATACAGGGGAAGCAATTACAGGAAATATAGGAACAAGTACACGTTTTGACTATACTGCAATTGGAGATACAGTTAACCTTGCATCAAGGCTTGAAGAATTAAACAAGCTTTATGGAACAAAAATAATTATAAGTGAAAGCAGTTTCAATGCGATGGAATCATCATGTTATTCTGAAAAAATGGAACAAAATTTTTTAATAAGAGAACTTGACTTAATAAGGGTTAAAGGTAAAAACAAACCTGTAAAAATCTTTGAAATTATTGAAGAAAGTTCGTCAATCACTTCAGCCATAGAAGATTTTGAAAAAGCTCTACATCTTTACAGAAAAGGACAATTTAAAGAAGCAGAAACTTTATTCAGTAATATTGCATCTCAGTTTAACGATAAAGCCTCAATACTTTTTAAAGAAAGATGCGGAAGTTATATTTTAGATCCACCTTCTTCAGAATGGGATGGAGTTTTTACTGCAAAACAAAAATAATCTTACAAATAAATCTGCTTCTTTAAATTACGTTTCAATTTTTAAATCTATCCATCAAGCACAGATTTCACGGTCTGCTTTTATTTTAAAAGGCGGATAGTTACATAAAGATTTTTTGACTTATAAGACTTGTTATGGATATTGTAAATTCTCGATATATCTAAGTATAAAACACTTCCCAGATTTAATTATCATTTGTGTTTATTCTCAATCTTTCCTCAAAAAATTCTGAACTAGAAGATTTTCCTTTCTGTACAATTGTAACTCCTCTTGTTTTGTCTCCAACATCTTCAAACCTTGTTTTTATCTTGTACACTCCACTTGATGGCTCTACCTCCAGATTTCCAAGCTCTCCCGTGCTTGCATAGACAATAAACTCTTCCTCTCCAAAAGGTGGAGATACCTCAAGTTCAAACCTGTCAGGACCAGATGGTATCTCATATACAACTCCTCCCTGAAAGTAGTTATCTTTTCTATAAGGATTTGGAAGTATTTGAAGTAATGTACCATCCGCCTGTCTGTATAATATTCTTGCATAAAAGGGTTTATTGCCTCGGAGA
This sequence comes from Thermodesulfovibrio thiophilus DSM 17215, assembly GCF_000423865.1. Lineage (NCBI taxonomy): Bacteria > Pseudomonadati > Nitrospirota > Thermodesulfovibrionia > Thermodesulfovibrionales > Thermodesulfovibrionaceae > Thermodesulfovibrio > Thermodesulfovibrio thiophilus. The sequence goes on along the minus strand of NZ_AUIU01000003.1, from coordinate 10,211 downwards.
AATATCTTAACCTTATCATTAGCTTTATACTCCTTTTTTTCTGTCCAGGCCTGCACTTTAAGAGGTGTTGAAGGATCACTAAATTCCTTTGATTGAAAAATTCTTTTCATTGACTCCTCATCAGGTATAACCTCTGCCTTTATGGTCAATTTATAGCAATCACCTACTTTTGGAGGGTCATTATCCCATTTAGCAGTTTGTTCAATGATTCTCACCTTTGCATTGGCATATGCATTAATAATGTCCTTTTGGAGTTCAAAATCCTTGACCTGTGTCTCGGATTGGATGTATGTGCTCACATGTTCTAGTGCCTTTCTCTTTGCATCCTGAAGTGCTATTTCCTCTGTCTGTCTCTTTGTCCTATCCTCACCCATACAAGCATAGCCTTCGGACTCTGCAATAGTTGATTGCCCTGCATAACCAGTTGAAATCATTATTATAAGCATTAAACTTACACAAACTAGCTTTTTCATACAAGTCTCCTTTTTAATCATTTATCAATTCTTTCAATTAGAAATTTTATTTGACTGTCTTCTGGATTGAGACGTAACACTTCCTCAAAAATCTTTCTGGCCTCTTCTGTTTTACCTATCTGATAATAAATAAGACCTAATGACTTCTTCAATCCTGAATCCATTGGAAACTTATTTACTCCTTCCTTGAGATAGTTTAATGCTTTTTCATCTTCTTTCATTTCATGATAGCACAGGGCAGTATAGTAATAACCCTCGGCAGATGGCTCTGCTTTTAATGCTTCTTCAAATAATATTACCGCCTTTCCATAATTTCTCTTCCTAAAGTAATTGCCAGCCTCAGCTATAAACTCTGTTGCCTTTTTTTGACGTTCTGCAATGGATAAAACTGCATAAGGATTAATAATCACTGAAACCACTTTACCTTCAGGAGTTTTATCATCATAAACCCTAGATAATTGAACCTTTTCAAGCCTCATTTCTTCCAGATTTATTGATCCAAAGTAATTCGCATCAATCTTTACAGGTTTCTCAGAGAAAATATTTATAGTATTATCAAATATATTGTTATCTTTTATTTCACCTGAAAATCCATTAACTTTTATACCTGTTTTATTCTGGAAAATGTTATTTGCAAGCAATTTTGTATTAGTCTTGATAAGTTCAATACCTGTATCACTACCTGAGACTGTTAGATTTTGTAAAAGAGGAGACGGGATACCGAATATGGAGATCCCTTTATAACAATCTGTTATTATACCGTTTTGTAAGACTCCTCCAGATGCGCTGATGTTTATACCATTTTCAGCATGCTTAATCCTGAATCCTTTCATCATTACATATCCATTCTTAATCTCGATGCCTTTCCATTTCTTTTGCTCCAAAGGAATAAACTCCACAGATAGTTCACCAGCATCTATCTCAATTCTGCCTTCTACAATAATTATTGCGCTCTCATTAAACATTATCCTGCTCTCAGGTTCAACTTTAAGAGTTAATCCTGAAGGAATCTTCAAAAAATCTTTAACAATATACACTCCTGAAAGAACCAGATCTTTCTCAATTGTTCCTGAAAGAATCTGAGGCTCTTTATTAGTTAGCGAAGCTTTTACAGCATCCTGAATTTCTGATTCATTTTCTGCATCATCAAAAGCGATAACACGGTAGTAGTAATGCTTTCCATATTGAACATCTTTATCTTCAAAAAAATTGATCTCAACTCTACCAATCTCTTTAAACCCTGTAAGAGCCTGTTCACTTCGTAAAATCTTATATCCTTTAAGGTCATGAACATTTTTTACCTGCTCCCACAAAATTTCAATTCTATCATTAAACCCTTTTGCTCTTAGACCTTTTACCTGAGGCGGAGGAGTGGTATCAATTGTTACAAAACCTGATACATCAATCCACTGAGTTTCATAACCTGCAATTTTCCTGAGTGAAACAACTATAGGAGCCTCCTTAACATTATCTCCTGGAAGCACAACATATTCTCCAATATAGATTCCTGGTTGCGTTTCTTTCATTGAAATACCCTTTTTGAAATTACCGATATCAAATGTTGCAACCATTCCTTTGTCTCCTTCTGCACCAACTTGAATAATTTTACCCTTTCCAAAAGGAGAGTTTTTTGCATTTGTGAGTACTTCTTTAATAACAGGTCTTTCCTCAATAGTAATTCCTGCAGGTGCAGGAATCTTCTCATTGAATTTGTAACAGAGTTCGTTAATCATTCTCACTTGCTGAATATCTCTTATATTCATTGCATTAGAAACTGCTGTCATTACAGCACTTAAAGGAGATAGAGGGATACCGCCTTCGTGGTATCTTACAGAATCTTTAATTCTGAAAACTTCTTTTCCTGTTTTAGCGTTTATCAGCCAGACCTCTGCTTCTACTCCAAGCTGAGAGTAAGCTACAGCATAAATCTTTTTATAATCTGTGACTTTCCCATAAATTAAACCATCACAACCAATAAATTGACATATCTCATTGGATGGTATTTCAAGAATGCTTTTATCTCTTGATTTTTCTAACTGAATAATCTTTTCATCAACAACATTAAGCTCTATATCTATGTATGGCTTTGAGCTGAAGTGATTGTAAAAGGCTTTTCTTACCTGGTTGCCAATACCCTTTTCTTCTGTATTGTTTTCAAATGGTAGAACAGCAACTATTTTGGGTAGCTCATCAGATGGTATAGTCAGTTCTTGGATATCTTTTTTAGTTTCTGATAAAGGAGAACATGCGAAAACAAAAGCAAGAACCCCTAATATAATCAAAAATTTTCTCATATCATCCTCACATAGTTATTGAAAAATCTTGTACACTTTTTAAAATTATATATTTTTCCAATTAGCAATGCAAGGTAATTTTCACTTTCTATAGCACATTTTGATATTTCAATTCATTTCACCCTTCCTATAGGAAAAGATGTGCCAATCGGTATTATTGTTGGGTATTGGGGATGCTTAAATATCTTCTCTGCAATACTTGGCACCTCACTATCTACATAATTTGCTAGCTCTATTGTCTTTATAAATCCATCCCTGTCTGTGTCTGCTTTACCCTTTAAGCCTTCTGATAAAATGTAGGTAAAAAGTCCATGATTATTGTATCCCTCTATCGCCTCCTGAAGAGATGTGGATGCTGATATAATTGTAGAACCCACAGCCCTAGAGAGTATCTTCATCGCCACATCCTCACTCATACCTCTGGTAAGCAGCGCAGTCTGCAGTAATGCCTCACCAAGTTTACCGGCATTACAGGTATCTATTATGACCATCTTCTTGGTAGATGGAATATTTGCTATAAGTTCTTTTATGTCTGTCTGGGTAAGAGCATCCTCTTTTAATCTATGTGTACTGACAGAACCAACATTGGCAGTTAATAGAAAATACTCACCTTCATCCACAGTGCCATGAGCTGCTACATAGAATACAAATACATCATCTGGACTAATTGACTTCATTTCATTCATTTCTTTCTTGATGGCTTCCTTGGTTGTGTTAGCTGGGATAATTAGTTTTTTTATTACTACCCTATCAAACATCATGCCTGCCACAGTATTTAATGTGTCAGCAAATAGATTGGCATCAGCCACTGCATATTTTAATTTGAGCTTTGGGTTTTTGTATTCATTTATCCCAATTACAACCGCATAAAGGGATGGCTTCTTAAATGATTTTATATCTGCTATTACTCTCTGTGTGGCAGGGTTACTCTGCATGGTGTTTTCTGCATTGAATGCTACGGCTGAGATGTTATTTTCTCCTCTTGTAAGCTTTACTGTATATTCCTTAAATACTACCTTTTCTCCTTCTTTTGGTTTTACTGTAATCCCTCTTGAGCTATCAATCAGTACTGATACACCATTTAGATATAATCTCACATCCCCTATCCCTCCTCCTTGATCTTCCAATTTGACAGTAATCTTTATTGCGTCTTTATCTGTAGTTGATGGAGTATTTACGATTGATACAACCGGTGGCTGTTTGACTTCTGCTATTGTCTTTAGATCTTTGATAGAACCACCAGATAGAGCAAGCTTTACGATATCAGGTCTGTAAAAAGCTTCACGCAATTGTTCCACAGTATACTCTTTGTCTTGAACCTTTACACTGTAATACTGGTCACCATGAGCAGAACTGTTATAATATCCGGAAGGAGTTAAAACTATCCATTCACCATTTTCAAAACTAATGAACGATGCTATTTCTTTAGCGGAATCAAAATCCCATATTCTTATTGAATCTCCAGCTGATGATATTATTCTTTTACCATCAGCTGACCACTTCACATACACAGCATTCATCTGCGAACCAAATGTATAATGTTCTATTGTTTTTATCTCTTTCAGTGTATTGAAATCTCGAACAACAATTTTATCACTTCCTCCACATATGATATATTTACCATCAGGTGAAACATCCACTGACAGGATTGTCTGATCAGTTTTGATTTTTTTTATTGCATTAAGATTTTCAGCATTCCATACAATAATTTCACCTGCGGTATTTGCTGAAACAATATATCTGCCGTCAGGAGAAATTTCTGTAATTGCATCTAAAGAAAACCATGGCCTTATTCTGACTTCCTTAATTGATTTTCCAGTTGATACATTCCATAATTTTAAATAAAGAGCTGAAGAAGTATATACATATTTCCCATCCTTTGCGAAAAATACTCTTCTATTGAAATCTTGCTCTCTTACGTCAGTTATATCAAAATCTTTTGCTTTTCTTAATGTTTTAACATCAAACAGTCTCATAATTGGTCGATGTATATATGTAAGAAAACCTAAATCAGCTGGCGCGACTGCCAGAAGGTATCTTCCATCAGGAGAGAATGCCATATCCATTACCTCTTCTATATCAAGGCTGCCAATTTCTTCCTTATTCTCAATGTCCCATAAAAAGATTGTTTTTCTTCCTCCTACAGCAAAATATTTGCTATCAGGTGACACTGCGCAAGCCCCGCCAATTTTCATTCCTACAGCTGTGTTCGGTATAAAACTTCCGTTCAGTATCAGTATGCCATCTGCTATATTGTATAAACTGAATTGCCCATTGTAATTAATAGCTAGAACATATCTGCCATCATGAGAAATTTTAAAATTTCCTAATACTGGCGAAACTTTTTCTTTAAATTCAGCCTGCATACTAGGAGATTCTAACTTAACATAAGGCTGTAGCGTACATGACCAGATAAGTACAGAAATTAATAATAAAACTACATATTTGATTATTTTTATGAAAAGCATCTTTTAGTTGATCTCATAAATTTCACAGCATCGGGCTCACCAATAACTCTCTTTTTATAGAAAGAGCAACCTCTTATAGTTGATCTTAACCTAACTATTGCTTATAAACTTTAAAAATTAAACCTAAATTTATAACTATATAGCTGTAAATATAATAAATAAGACTTCCCACTCTTCATAGGTAATTTCTTCAATATCACTTTATTTTGTCTTAAAAAAGAAACATTTTTTATCTTTGCTTTTTTAATATTCTTTTATATGAAATATGAAGTTGTTTTAGCACTTTACTCTATGAGCAGTACATTTCCCTGAACTGTCTGGACAACATCTTTCGCAATAGGAAGCTCCATTTTTATCGCAACAGCATACTCTTTCATAACATCCATTAGGTTGCATATTCCACGGAGTGCAGTTTACACTACTTGCAAGCATTTGTTTTTCGCTTTTGCAAACTGCATTAACCGGATTATAGAGATCTGAGCCTTTCGTTTCACTTTTAGTTATGGATGTTGGAATTTTTTTATTAATCTCCTCTTTAAATTTGTTCCTTTCTTGTTGAGGCTGTGGATCAGTTGATAACTTACTCCATTGGCATTCTTTTTCCATCTTTTTATTATCAACAGCGGTATCTATTGTTTCATTAAAGGGTGAGCGTGCTCCAACCTGAGATACCAGAAATAAAGCAGCAATCAAACAAAAAATTAATAAACGTTTCATCTTGTCCTCCTGCATTCATTCTTTTATTTTTATAATCTCTTAACTGAATTCTAATTAAATTAGTACACTCTGTCAAGGTATATTTCCCTTCCATTTCAAGATAAAAAATTTTGCAATCTTCATCTGATTTAAATTTAATATCCTACAATAATTTAAAATCCGAACTTCTACTAAAAAGAATATGTTTTTATACTATTAATCCTTACTATTTAAACCTTCAATTATTTTATGATTCTTATTATTCAGTCAAAGCATTTTTTAAGAAAGACGGTTCATAGAAAGATTAAAGCTTAATCCAATAATTAGAAAACAAAATATTAACAACTATATTTTGATCATGCATTCACTCTCCCTCTCCATGCAATATAAACACAGCCCAGTAAAAAGGATTTGGATATTTTTCCTTAATTAACGTCCTTGTAAGCTTCAAGGCCTCTTCTTTGGTTTTACCTGATTTTAGATGACTGTACAATATTTTCATATATTCTACAGCAGGCTCTGATGCCACTTCCCAAAGACTTACTATTACAGTCATCGCACCTGCCTGTTGAAATGCTCTGGCAAAGTTTAATACTCCTTCACCTTCGACCTCTTTACCTATTCCTGTGACACAGGCTGAAAGTACCACTATATCTGCATTAAGTTTCATACCAGCCACTTCACTCAATGTTAGAAATCCATCATTCTCTCTATTTTCAACCTGACCAAGCAGGATAAATGGTTCATTTATTCCCTGAATCATGCCAGGTAGTGAAGCATGGGTTGCAAAATGGATATATCTGTAGTTTTCAAGTCCTGATAGCCTAAGATTTGTCTCATTTGCCAATACTCCTAATAAAATATCAGGCGGCTCTGGCTTTATCCCCATTATTCTGGCAATCTCTTTTACTTCAATTTCTGTCTCAGGAAGAGGAGGAAATATTATTTTATTATCCTGGTCTTCTTCTGTTACGGCTCCCCACTTTGATTTTATAGCAAGCCCTCTGAATGAATAATTTCCTGAGGATGCAAAAATAGGTGATGTTTTTCCATGTTTCCACGCAATATATCGTGGGTCATCAGGGCTGTAAACTGGATTGCCAATTGCAAATAAGGTTTTCCTGGGTTGAGTCCCCTTGAAAAATCTATTTAATGCAAGGATTGTAGCAGATTGATAATATGTAATTGAGTATCTATCTGCCACATAAATACTGCTATTAAATTCTGAACCTTCTTTAATAATAAGTGACTCAAAAGGAAGAATACCAAGAATTCCATCAGGAACAATAATTATTTTTTCATTTTCCCCTATATCCTTCAATGCTTCTAAAAGTAAGATTTCATAAAGCTTTTTTGCCCGAGCTACCGAAAATCTATCAATTTTTTTTATATTAATCGGCTCTATGAATGCCTTAATGCTTTCTTCAAGATTCTCTTTTGTAACCGGGATTTTTACAAGTTTTTTAATTCCTCCTTTTTTTACAATGAATAGATAAGTAGCATCATCTGTGATAGCATACTCAAATAAAACTTCATTTTCTTTTAAAGGTAATTCTTCTGCTTTAATAGGCATGGGATAATTAAGTGCTGCATATCTTGGATATTTTTGCCTTAGTTCATTAATCAAAGAATCAAGCTCTTTTTTAATACCTTCACGTCTTTTTTGTAAATCTGTTATTGCTTTTTCACCTTTTTTAAGAGCATCTTCCCATTTGCTGTCAATGAATGAGAGATTACGAAGAAGTTCATTCTCACGAACTTTTAAATATGCTGGTATTTCATCTTTTTTTACCTTTTTTAACGCACCTGTCATTGCTTCAAGAAGGGTTTTTGCCTTTGTAAGCTCTGAAAAATAAAATGCAACGGAAGGTAGTGAGTTACCGTATTGTTTGAGATTAGAAATAAGTGAATCCCCTTTTTTATTCATATTTGACAAAACAGAAACAATGCTTCTGTATGGAGTCAATCTGCTGTAATATCCTCCACCAATATAAAAATGAGTCCTATTAGATACAGCCTTCCTTGTTTCTTCAATAATGTTAATTGCCTTTACAAAATATTCTGCAGAATCCTTATAAAGACCTTTTCCTTTTGTAGCAAGACCTACCTGTGTGTAATATTCAATATATCTGTTTGTGTTATCCCGCCAGGAAGGAGGGAGCTCTTGTGCCAGCTTTAATGCATCATCATATCTGCCAGTTAAGAGGTAGACCTCTACAAGTCCTGGATGAAACATTCTATTTGGTTTAATCATATCTTCAAGTTTTTTTCTTTCAAGAAAAACCTGTTCCGCTTCTCTGTATTTACCCTGCCTAAGATAAACAGCGCCAATGTTATTAAGCCTGGTTTCTAAAAGATACGGGTTGTTCAATTTTTTATCGATTTCAAGAGCTTCTTTTAGATACTGTAATGCCTCATTATATTTGCCCACCCTGAAATATTCCATCCCTATATTATTTAAAACATATGCTAAATAATCAGGTCGTTTCAGCTGTTTTTCAATTTCGAGAGATTGTTGATAGTAAGCCAATGCTTTATCAGACATACCAAGTTTTGCATATACTTGACCAATATTGTTAAGATTTGTAGCCTTCGTTGCTTTATCATTAAGTTCCTCTGATATTTTATGAGATTCTATATACTGAGATAATGCTTTTTCATACCTGCCAAGATCCATATAAAGAGTCCCGAGATTATTCAAGGTTATTCCAAGTTCACCTTTAAGACTGTGTTTTTTCTGAATCTCTATTGCTTCCAGGTAGTAAGAGATGGCTTTATCTTGATAATGAAGATCGAAGTATGCATCAGCTATCTCCCTCATTGCAATAGACATTGCTTCATAATTTTTATATTGCTTTGCAATCTTTAATGACTCTTCATAATATGAAAGTGCTTTTTCATATTGACCCATTTTTGAATAGACTAAACCAATCTGACTCATATTGGCGCCTATGGAAAAGTGATCTCCTTTTTCTCTATAAAGCCTTGCTGATTCATTAAAGCTCTGAATAGCTTCTTCATACTTTCCAAGTGCTCTTGCTGACTTACCAAGCTCATGAAATACAATAGCAAGGCTGTCTTTAATCGCAAGTTCAGAGAAGAGTTTTTTTGATTCCAAAAGATATCTATAAGCCTTTTCATAATCGATAGCCTTGCGATTATAAATTGAGCCAGCAAGAAAAAGATCATCAGCAAGCCATTCTTTATTGTCGAGTTTACGCGCTGCAGCAATTGCTTTTTCATAATAGAATAATGCTTTTTCATCATTACCCATATCCTCATAGGAAGATCCTAGACCGTTATAGTTTGATGCAGAGCATTCATAATCGTTGCCACCACATCTGGCAAGGGACTGTTCATAGTAGTAAATTGCTTCTTTATATCTTTTCTCTTGATACGCTTTATCTCCAAGCTCCCATAATCTTTCTGCGTCAGTCTTGGGTTGAGCAAAAATTAAAGAAGGAAGAAAAAGTATAGTAAAAATGGTTAAAATTTTTTGTATCTTCTCCTTCATTATTTCTTCTCACCAATATAAACATAATAGTCAGGTATGAGACCGAAATATTCTCTCTTATAAACTAGATACACCTTATATTTGCCTGGAGTAAGATATTTAAAATTACCACCTTTTATTCCTGCTATATGATAAAAAGGACCTGATCTTGTCATTCCTTTAATTTCCAGAATCGAGCCATAGTTATAACCTTTTGTAACTGTAATCTCAATTTCCCTTAATTCTGGTGGTATAAGTGGCCCAAACTTTTGAGAATCTCCCAAAATATTATTTTCTTCAAAATTTCCTATGATATAGGTTTCGGCTTTTATTTTTTTAAATTTAACAAGCTCTTTTTGAAGATAAGCAATTTTCTTTTCTTTATCTTTATGATTGGATACTCGATATCTCTCTATTTCAAGTTCTATTGCCTTGACTGTTGTATCAATAAGCTCTTTTTTTAATAGTGTCATTTCATTGTGCTCTGATTCAGAAGAATGTTCTTTAATTTCTATAGGAATTTCATTTCTGATAGAAGAAATTATAAAAAATGGCTCATTTTTATTCATCGGAATAATAGGATTTTTTATCTCTATTGTATAAGGCATCTTGAAATCAAAATCGTTTTTTAGGTCATATTCAATAACCACTCCCTCAGGTAAAAATGCTTTACAAGGAGGTTAAAATAAAATTGTGTCTGATTAATGGTTATATTAGTGATAATATAGGGGAATGGAAAAACCTAAAAAAGATAATAACACAGGGAAACGAAAAAAGAAAATCAATA
>NZ_AUIU01000002.1 GCF_000423865.1 Thermodesulfovibrio thiophilus DSM 17215 | reverse complement strand
TCACAATTTATATCCCACATGGTTCAGATGAAACGCCGATCTTCTCAAAGAACTATAATCTTTATTTTAATGCTTCATTTAACAACTATTTTAGGCTATTTTTTAATTTTTGTAAATAGTTTATGCAATTAACTTATTTGCATTGAACCTTTAATTGTGTTTTAATTAATGAAAATTAACTGACTATAATTCATTGATTTTTCAGTAAAAATTCAATTAAGTATCAAAATCCATCTTCGATGCGATTTCTAAAATATGTTCTCTGTTAATTCTTTTTCAATTCCCAGAATTGTTTTTCGGTAATTTAGTCTGTTTTCGAGAGTGTAAAAATAAATTGAGTCAACTTGTTTATCTATGACTTTTTCAAGTTCAATTCGGCATTTTAAAAACTTTCCTTCTGTAATATCTCCTTCAAAAACAGAATTCTGCACCCACATGAAATACTTTTTTAAAATTTTTCTTACTTTATTCACTCTTTCTTCGCCAACATCATAAGTAACGATTAAATAGGGCACAATCACCACCATGCTTTAAATGGTTTATATAGCTCATCATTTATCAGATGTTTTATAAGTTTATAACATTCAAATCTTATCAGACTTCTATAAGACACATGTCGTTTTAATTTTCTATGTTTTATAGTAGTGGCAAGTTTTTGGTCAAACTCTTTGATGAATTTTTTTCTTCCTGTATTATTTAGATAACAGTAATTGACATCTTCTTCAAAATCTTCTATTTTGAGCATGTTATTGTTTACCAACTTAAAAATAATTGTATCTGCGATTAGAGGTTTAAAGATTTCTGCAATATCGAGGCTTAAAGAGTATCTTCTTTGTCTGGGCTCGTGAAGATAACTTATGGTTGGATTGAGCTGTGTGTGATAAATCTCAGAAAGCACTGTGGAATAAATCATGCTGTTTGCAAAAGAAATTAAAGCATTTATTGGGTTTGTTGGGGGTCTTTTTTGTCTTTTGTCTATAAAAAATTCTGGCTTCAGTATCACATTGAAAGCTTCATAATATATATCTCTCGCTCTTCCTTCACATCCCATTAACTCGTTAATTGTATTAGTTTCTAATGCTTTTATCATTTCAGTTCTTATTTTTTCCTGAAAATTCTCTGTATTTTTATATTCTCTTAAATTTCTCAGAATGTGAAATGTGGCACCTTCTACAAAAGAATATGCGAGGTAGAATCTTTTTTCATTATCAAGGTAATATTCTACTTGTTTCACAAGGAGTTCTCCAGAAACATTTCTATCCCTCGGCATGAAACTTCCTGAATAAAAACCATAATAATTATAAAAATGCACAATTTTATTTTGCTGGGCAAGGAAATTGAGTAGTTTTGTATTTAGATCAACCTCTCCGAAGACATGTATGGTATCAATATCCTCAATAGGTATAGCCCTTTTTTCGCCCTGTTCATTTTCGATATACACGGTATTTTCTTTACGTCTTATCCTGCCATTTGAGAATATGTAGTAGTTTCTCATCTTTTATCCAAAGCAGAATTCATAATATGCACACTTTGTGCAGTAAGGTTTTTTTTGCAACTCAGGCGGCTTATCCATGCCTACAATCTCCTTCACCCGCACCAGTGCTGCCTCAACCTCTCTTGCACCATCATCTGTCAAGATTATCTCTTCCCGCTTCCTCATCTTTGGATAGTTTATAATGCCCTTTTTTTCTATTCCGAGCTGCTTCAGGTAATAGAGATAATAGAGCAATTGAATCCTGTCTGCATTATACATCCTGTTGCTATATTTCACTTCCCGTATTTCGTTATTACCGACAATATCTATATTTATAAGGTTATCAATCATCATATCCCTCTTCTCTTCCCTTGGATATGAATCTTCTCCGAGCAGCTTTCCTATCAAGACCTTATCAGACGTAGACTCCATCTGGATGCCTCTGTCAAAAAGCCATAGCTTCCGTTCGCAGACATAAAGGTAATTGACCTTAATTCCAGTAGTTTTTAAAGATTGAAAATTAATTATATCAATTATATCTTCTGCCAATAGCTCTTCTTTCCTTTGCCATATTTTTCAATAACACCCTCTTTTCTGAGATCATTAATCACCTTTTTGATGGTTGTGTATGGTGTATCTGGAAACAGTTGTTCTATCATAGAAAGTGTAAACTCTGGTGGCAGGTTGTTGATAATTTTCTTTTTTATCTCAAAATAAGCATCTCTTCTTGTCTTTGAAGATGCATCGTATTTTTCTATTATTTCCGAAATTGTTTCATTAGGAAGATCATTTTCATGAGCGTTTATGGCATCAAAAAATCTATAAGTCCATTCATTTGCAAGCTTGCGATTTCCAGTAAACACTATGGTAATGTCTGGATGCAAGGCATACAGCTCACCAATTGCCTTCGCCGCGAATGAAGGATTATAAAATTTCAACTTAGAAAGATTTAAAAAATCTGAATAATTTGCTTCAATAACAAGAGCTGAATACTTATATGTTGAAAGTTCCCCAAGCTGTTGATGAAATATTGCCATCCTACCAAATTCTGCGAGAAGATTCTCAAAGGTCTTTCTCTCGACCACAGCAAGAATTCTGTCATGTACCTTTAAAGCATAGTCTCCTACAGGCAGTTTAGCTTTCTCAATACTATCTTTAGGAAATCGCCAGGGATATCTTTCATTTGTATCAATTATTACGTGAACCATGCCTTTATGATAAGTTGAGAGTTTAACTCTGGGCTTTCTTTCTGTTAGTCCTCTTTGAGTCCTCCAGAATATTTGTTCGTATTCTCCTTCTCTGGTTTTATACTTCTTTTTCAGGAATAAAAAATCGCATCTTTTGTTTATAGATCTATCAAGGACAATAGCGAGCCTTTTACCAAAACGCTTTAGGGAAATGACGGGAACTCTCTCAATTTCTTTCACAGGTGGTTCAAGTTCATGATTTTCTTCTCTGATACAGAAGATATTGCCTTTTTGTCCAGGCCATTTATCCTGCACTCTGAGAGCAAGTAACAACTTATCTCCCTGTCTGATAGTCAGACGATAAGGAAATTTCTCGCTATTGACGGATTCAAGAATGTAAAGGGTTGTCATATCTATCAATTACTCTCCTCATAAAAAAATTCAACAGATACTACAGAAGCTGTGCATTCATAAGACTAATACACCTTCTCCTTCTTTGTCTGTCAGCTCAAGCCCCTTCTCATAAGAATATGTTACATCGTTCATTATCATTATATTATTTCTCCTGCAATATTCCGAATCTGCAACCGGAGATAAACATTTAGGATGATTAAATATTTGAACAGGAGCGGTGAATTCCTTCAATTTACTTTTTGCCTGAATGCGTTGCATTTTTTCAACGTTTTTACTGTCAATATCTTTTAACAATGCGGTTATTTCTCTTTCATTTTTTTCATACACAGGGCGCGGGATAACGCAATAATTAAAAAAAATGTTTCTGAAAAGGTCTTCGGCCTCAACCCTTGAACTCGCTCTGAGGCCCAATTCAAGCAATTCCTTATTCCGTCTGTATTTTTCATAATATTTTGTTTTCTCAATATCCTTGAAAACCATAACTATTGCATTTTGTTTGGTCGTCTCGTCCATAATCCTACCGTTATAGTCAGCCAAAAGCAGGGAATAGGTTCTGTCAAGCAGTTCCCTATCATAAACCCGTGTATGTTCAGTTTTAAAAATATAGATATTTGGTTCATTGTCCTCATATTCTTTGTTTCTTTTTCTCCAGCAGCGCCCAAATCGCTGGAGTAGGCTGTCTATAGGAGAACATTCTGTAAATAAGACATCAAAATCTAAATCAAGACTTGCTTCCACAACTTGTGTTGCAATCCAGATTGCAGGTGGATGTGTGGGATCATTAATAGCCATTATTCCAAACTTGTTGCTCTCTTTCTTCCTTCTATCTTTTAAAATAAACCTTGAATGTATCAATAAGGGGCTAAGATCCAGTAAGACCTCATGCATCTCTTGGGCCCTTTTGACAGTGTTGCAAACAATCAATACCTTTTTACCTGCTTGAAATTCTTTTTCGATCAGTGTTAATGAAGAATCGTTATGAATATATTCATTATACACCGCTATCTTATGTCTTTTTGTTGGTGGAAGCTCTTGTTCAGGAAATTCTATATCCTGAAATCCTTTCAATTCATCTTTTATAAAAGGTGGGAGCGTTGCAGTCATTAAAAGGAATTTACCCCCAACCCTATGTATTTCGCTAAGAAAAACCATTATTGCTGCTATAGAGTCTGGAGAGAAGCTCTGTATCTCATCGACTACTATTTTTGAATAAGATGCAGTCAGATAAGGCAATTCAAATCCATTATATTTAAAGACTGCTGGAACAAGCTGGTCAGCAGTTGCAATGGTTATTGGAGCGCAGAACTTTCTTGCCGTTTCTATCCTTTCAATATAGCTTTCATCTGCCTCGTTATTTTCAAGCATATAGCTGATCTCTCCATGCAAAAGGCTAACGTTGTTTCCAAAAATATCTTTAAATCTCCTATACATCTCATTTACAGCTGTCTTCAGTCCCAGAAGATAAAATGCCTTCTCTCCATTTATCCAGTTCATAGAATACTCTGTCTTTCCTGAACCAGTTGCTGCAATTAAGATGACATTCTTATCTCTAAGCCTTTTTGCCTCGTGTTGGAACGGTTTAAGCTGCCAACCCTGTTGAGATACCCAATTATTGAAATCCAGTTCATAGTTACCATCATAGTTTTTCTCAGGTTCGATATCAGCAGAGGCTGTGTAATCGCATTTATGTAAAATTCCTTTTAAAAAGACTAATAGTTCGAAATAATTTTTAAAGTTTGTTTGAGATTCTATCTTTTGTTTTATATCCTTATTTATGTCATAGTCAGAATTCAAGGGATAGCTTATCCCGAGTTTGTATTTATTTTTTTCAAGGTCATGACGGATTGTCATTTCAAGGGCCTTTTTATCAAAAGGCTTTGTCCTTGAATGATGAAATGCAATGCAGTATTGGACGAGGTCCGCAAAGAAAACACCATCTGTGCTAAATGTATGAAAATATCTTTTGTCTTCTTTTGAGAGAAACGCTATGGATAACCATTCATGAGGGATTTCGTCAAAACCTTTTAACTCTTGAATTATGACCTTTGAGGATAATCCAAGCTTGTTCTGAAATTTATGGTTTAGTTTGCCGAGGTCATGGTAATAAAGGATCTTTTTAATAATTTCATCATATTTTTGGATCTTTTCTCTATCAAGAAATTTTTTCAGCTTTTCATAATTTTCAAGCAATTTTCTATTATGTTCTTCAATAGTTTCAGCGGGATTTGATTTAGCGTAAACAGCCATTTTAGATTGAGAGAAAACTTACCAAGTACCCATCTTTATCAAGAATAATGTCTGAATACTCGATTTTATTGCCTTTTGCAATATAAACAACGTCAACATATTTGAATATCCTCTTATCGCTAAATGAACTGACAGGTTCATAATAAAACGGTAGTCTGTAATATGTCCCTTCTAACCTTCCACTTTTGCAAATCTCTGGTCTGAGATATATGTTATATAAAAGCCTATATTCATCATTAGAGGGGAAAATATCTACAAGCCCTGTGTCTTCAATGTCCACACGGGCAATATCCTCGTTTCTACCCAAAATAACTGTCTTCTGTTTTACAGCCTCAAGGAGTTTTTCATTTAAGTCTTCTTCATCAAAAGAAATATGGAGAAGAAGTTGCATATCCACAATTTCATCAACAAACATAATGCCATGCGTGGCAGTTTTATTAGAATTTCCGACCACAACATCATAGGGATTGTTTGGTCTTGAGGCTCTGTCTCTATCAAACTTATAGACCTTCTGCATATTTGTTACAACAGATTCATAATTGCCTTGTATGGATATTCTGAGATTATGGTATTTGTCCAGATCAAGCAGAGCATGAACCATGCCTTTAACCATAGAAGGGGTAGGAAGCGGATATGTCTGAACATAGCCATAGCTTAGCTCTCTCCTATAATTAACAAAATTCTGGTAAAGTTTAACCCTTACTGTTCTCATGTTGGATACCATAAAAATTGTCAATTTTATTTTTAAGTTTTTCAAAAAATTCTTCTATAGAAAATTTTTCAGAGTGATTTATTTTTATATCCTCAATATTCGAAAACTCACCATTAAGATAACCCAACATCGTCTGGTCTTCAACAGATTTTTGCAAAGTCTTAATAGCAAGGGTATCATTAATGAGCTTTTCATTGAGCAGAACCGTATCTTTTGTAAATGAAAGTTTTATCCTATTGTAAAAGAAGGGATTTCCAACATCATAAAGTCCACCCAAAACAAATAATGGAGAAAGGTTTTCTCTCTTGCCTCTAATGTCTCTATTGAGGAGTTTAATTACATTGAGTAGATTTTTAACCCTTTCAGCCCTTTCATGATTAGAAAGTTCAATTTTGTCAATTGGATCAATCCCTATTTCATCAAGATTACAGGTTATCGTATAAGAGTAATAAGAACGGTGAATCTCTGCCTGAAAGATATCATTGCCAACATTATTGGGTATTCTATCTGCGAGTCCCTTGTTTGTTCCAAATTCTAATTCGTTATAGAAAGGCTCAAGACTGACAGCATCTGTAAGTCTGACCACAGCCTTTCTAATTTTATTACTGTCTTTAGTTTTCATATAACCAAAAAAATCTATTTCTGGAAAATCTTGAATCGTCGCCCCCGTCGCAAATTGGATAACACCTGCGTCTTTATTCACTTCTGCGAGGTTATATCCATACATTTCCTTAAGCATCCTAACAATATCATATCTTAAAGCCTGTCTGCTTATATACGAGTAGTTTTTACCTTCTGTAGTAACCTTTTTAAGTGTCAGAATATTCCCCACCCCTTCACCATAATTTAAGTTTGACGCCTTAAAAACTACTGCAAGATGTAGATATTTGTTTTCATTCATACCAAATCCTCCTCATTTAAATTATCTTCACTTTCCTTTATCCCTTTACTCATCAGCCCATTCACAAATGAGTAGCCAAACTGTAAAAAGCAATCTTTGTCAAGCATTTCTTCCTTTCCAAATAGATTCGGCAGACTATGAGACATTATTGCTCTGATGTATTTGTCAAGGAACTTTTCTCTATCTGCTATCTTCAGATCATTTAGAAAACCATAAACCAATCCGTTGATTTGATTTTCTTTGTCTTTTTTTAATAGTTCATTACGAAGGCTAATACCACTTTTAAATCCTTTACTTATTATTTTTTCGCTTTTTCCCATCGTTTCACCTCTCATCATTTGAATATATCCAAATACAAATTTTATTATTTTATTTAGATTATATTTGGCTAAATATTTGTCTGCATTCAATGAATAAGCAAAATAGCTATTCAGAACTGAATAATCAATCTGTCTTTGAATTGCAAGCTTTAAGATCTCTTCCTCAATGTTGTAGTGGGTATTCCTTATTACATAGGATCCTTTTGGAATACTGTTTGCTTTAAACTGCGAATCAAGAAATTCAGCTAAATCAAGACTGATATTGTAATTGTAGATATTATAGCCTTTTGAGCTTTGCCCTGCCAGTATGGGATTGTCAGCAATCTCTATAAAATTGATATTCTCTATAATACTCTTTATTTGTTTTGCTACTATATGTTCTACAGTCTGTTTAATCATTGAATATAGTGGATTGCTGCTATCTTGAATATTATCAAGCATAAGATTAAATTTCGTGACTGTCTCGAATAATGTTTTTACTTCTGTATCTTCGTTTGGAAAGTAGAAATAATTCAGATAATTTCCTTCAACCTTCTTAAGAACATAGACAAAAGATACAAAGGCACAGTTATAGATAATTGCACATAATGGGCATATCTTCAGTTTTGATGCCTTAAACCCCCATATCCAGTTGGCATTATCCTTGTTGAAACCAATAATATTGGACACAGCATTATTAAATTCATATTCTGCCTTTCTTTCCTGACAGGATATACAAAGGTCGTTATTTTTGGGCTTCTTTAGTAGATTCGTATTCTTAATTTTATTTATATACTCTGAGATGCTGTCATGTGAACAAACACCTTTAAATCTCCATTCTACAAAACCATTCAGTGATTCCTTGCCTTTATCAGTGCTACTCAATATATTATAAATCTCTTCTTTAGGCAAAGATTCTATTATAGTTTTGGTATTTTCAAGATTGTAAAGAAAATCTTCCACAGTCTGATATCCTTCTATTGGAATATCCAGCAATTTAAGAAAATCTTTATATGGTGGCTTTTCAATCTCTTCAATTTTTTTAGCAATCTTTTCTGTTGTAATCTTTGACTTGCTGTCAGTTAATTCTTTATAGACTTTTTGTATCCTCTGGAGATACGCCTGGATATTAAAAAATTTTAGAAATCCATATTTGATAAACTTATCTTCAAAACTATCAAAAATCTCGTTATCAAACTCAATGTAGTTTTCACCAACTGTCAATGATGGAAGACTATAGATTTCTTTACCATCAGCTGCAATCGTTAAAAATCCTATTATTCCAGCATTAAAATACCAATCTCTCAAATAAAGTTTATGTTTCATGATATTTATTTTTTTTCTTCTCTTCTTATAAATTAATTTTCAATCCTTTACACCACATCCACCATGCCAAATCCCTGACCTGTTCTCAAGCCTATGCCCATTTGATAAAGGAGAGATAAATCTTCTTTATCTCCTGTTACTCTGAAACAGCCTTCAAAGCATGTAAGCATCATATAAGGTTTTCCTGTTTGCTGTCTGAACCCGCTTAGTGTGTGTTTTACTACGGACTTTTTTATCTGAAGAGGTTCAAACTTTAGAAGTCTTGAAAGTCCCTTTTTACGGATATCTTTGAAAATTCGATCATGAATTGCATTAAGATGAAAATTAAAACTCTCGAGGTTATTTTTGAATGGTAAAACAGGTTTTTCTTGCTCATCTTCAATTAAGATTGGAGAGATTGTTTTAAAAATAACTTCATCATGATCAATCTTTTTCTCTCTGATTAAAGATGTTCGATTATATTCAAGGGTTATACCATTTCCAAAATTAAAAGTTTTTTCTTCAATAAGGCCGTTATAAAGATTAATTATAAATTCGTAATCAATAGAGCTTATTAAAAAAGAAATATAAGAGTTATGGGGAAAATAAAAAACTATATCCTCAACTGCTGTCTTTTCATCTATGAATATTTTTTCTTTAACAGATTTTCTTTGAGGAGGCATTAAAATCCCGAATGTAAAGGGCTTTACTTTTTTTGAATGGGAAAAACCTTGATCTGGATAAAGAATTTTTTTGTATTCAGGACTCTGTTTTGAAAGTATCTCTTTTATCAGAGCCATAAATCTCTGTCTGTAAAGTATTGGAAGTTTGTCAGTTTTAAAAAAAACTTTAAATCTCACTCATATATCCATTTAAATTAACATCTACTCCTATGTAAGACTTTACATTAAATTATATTGTATGATTTGTCAAGTCTTTTTTATGTCTAATTTATTAATAGACATCCTCTGCAACTTTTACTGTAAGGTCACCGAGCATGTTTGTGTAGCTGCCGAGTTCATTGTCATACCAGCCATATATCACAGCCTGAGTTACAGGAATCTGTAATTTATCAGTAATAGGAGAGCCGATGTTACACATTTTTGATATATCCAGTGTAATCATTGCAGTTCTTGTATGTGTTTCACTTCCTTCAATTATGGCAGCAGGACCGAAAAAGCCAATTATATCAGTTGAAACTTTCTGATCATCAGTGAAAAGAAGATAACCTCTTGTCTGTCTTTCAGCAGAATCCCTGTAAATTTTATTGATCAAATCTCCATCAATGATATTGCTTTCTTCATCTTTGAAAGCCAACACAAGTATTATCAATGAACCTGTTACAACAGGAACTCTAACTGACTGCGCGATAAAACCAATGTTTTTCATTTCAGGTAAGACAAGTGCAAGTGTTTTTGCTGCTCCTGTGCTTGTAAGAATTATATTATTCATTGCAGAGCGAATTTTTCTCAGATCCTTTGCATCGGTTTTTGGAACTCTATCAAGTACTTGCTGAGATGATGTAACAGCATGAACTGTTGCCATTGAGACGCTCAGTATTCTTTCCGCTCCAAAGTAATCAAGGAGTGGCTTCATCATGTGTGCCAGACATGTTGTTGTGCATGATGCTCCTGAAATAATGAGATGTTTTTTACTGTCATACATCTCCTCATTTATCCCCATAATTACTGTTACTGAATCATCTGGAATATCTTTTGCTTTATCTTTTATTTTAAATGGTGCACTGATTATTACCTTGTAAGCTCCTGAATCAAGATGTCCTCTTGCAGAGCCTTCTTTTACATCAGAAGGCAGTGTTGGATTAAGAAATTTGCCTGTTGTATCTACAACAAGTCTGGCTCCATACCTGCCCCATCCTATGTCTTTAGGGTTTCTGTATTCTGTAAGAATTTTTACAGGAATTCCGTCAATAACAATTGTGGAGTTTGATTCATCAATTTTTTCCACAACGGTTTTTGAACGATAGCCATAAAGATAGTTATGTAGCCTTCCATATGTGGAGTCATGTTCAATATAAAAAGCTACATCCTGTAGAGATTTGCCAACTTTTCTGCCAAGATTAACAATAATTTCAGAAAAATGCTTTCTTCCAATGTGATGCCAGAGTGTAAGCTTGCCAATTCTTCCCAGACCATTAATTCCAAGAATAGATTTGGTCATTTTTTAACCCTCCTTTTTAGTTTAAAAATATTCAGATGAGAGATAAATTGTTTGTGTTGGATGCTTTCCAAGATAAACCATACCATTTCTTCCATCGATACTTATCAGATCGCCCTTTTTGAGTATTCTCTTGCCAATTCTGCATTTTTTTTCATGCTGGTAAACTATCATTTTTGAAAAGCCAACAACACAGGTTTTACCAAGTTTTGTTGCAATTATTGATGCATGAGATGTAGAACCTCCTCTGGCAGTCAGAATGCCATCTGCAGAGGCAATATGAACTATATCATCAGGAACAGTATCAGCCCTTACAAGGATGACAGGTATTTCAGGTTCCTTAAGTTTAAATTCTTTTATATCCTCCACGTCAAATACCAATCTCCCAGATATCGCACCACCGCTTACCCCGATTCCTGTCCCAAGCCTGCTTTTATTCAAAATTTCAGTAGGAACAAAAACTGTCATAAGCTCTCTTTTAGCATAACTCATTTCCCTTGTCTGAAGAATATATAAATTATCTTTTCCTCTTCCTTCAAAAGTGAATTCAATTTCCTGATGATCCCATCTCTCTTTATAAATCAGTTTTTCTACAATTTCTATTAAAGCTGCATAGATTTCAGGGAATGTTTCTTCAAGTGATTTTTCATTGATTCGACCTTCAATATTTTTTTGTTCTATTGAAACAGGATATGTTTTCACCAATCCTGAAACAATATCTTCACCTTGCGCTCCTGTGGTGTAATCCCCCCACAGTATAAGTCTGTCAAGAGACTCTTTTGGATTTCGTGTAAATAAGACTCCCGAACCTGAATTCGTATCAAAATTACCAAATACCATCTTCTGAACCACAACCGCTGTTCCCCAATCTTCAGAGATTCCTAGAATTTCCCTATAAGACTTTGCTTTTTTTGAATACCATGAATTGAAAACTTGTGAAATTGATATGTCAAGCTGAATCCACGGATCCTCTTCTATATAGATACCTTTAGATAAAATAAATTCTTTATATGTCGTCGCAACTTCTTTCATCTGAGATGCAACAAACTGAATTTTAAAATCTGTCTTATATTTTTTCTTAAATTCATTTATAATATTGTCAAATTCATCTCTGTCAAGTCCAAAAGACATTCCCCAGCACTGTAAAAATCTTCTGTAACTGTCCCAGACAAACCATGGTTTTCCAGTCTGTTTTATAAGTCCATCTATAATTTTTTCATTAATTCCAACATTTAAAAAAGAATTCATCATTCCAGGCATTGAAATAGCTCCTCCGCTTCTTACAGATACAAGTAAAGGATTAGCCGGATCTCCGAAAGTTTTTTTTGTAATATTTTCCAGTCTTTTTAAGGCTAAATGAATCTCTTTGTTTAAATGTTCTTTTACAGGTTCAAAATTATTGATTGCTTCTCTGCACCTGAAAACTTCAGCAGTTAAAATGAATCCGGGAGGCACAGAAATTCCTTTATGAACAAGTTTTATCAGATTATGCCCTTTATTGCCAAGATGGATTCTATCATTGATTTCCTCTTTTGGATAATAAATATCACATATAATCTTCTTGGGGTCATATGTCATAAGAAGGTCAAGGTCTTTATATTCAAGTTTTTCTGCCTGATTGTATGATGCGTTAATAACTCTGCTGATAAGTCTATCAAGCTGGCTTAGACCCGGATATTGAGCAACCGTATCTCTTAAAAATTTTTCTGATAGAGTACTTATGGGTTCAAACTTATCAAGCTCTCTATTATTCAGATTTTGTGAAATTTTTATTATTATTTTTTTAAGCCATTTCTTGTATGGCGCTGTGCAATATATATTTACCATATCACTTATTGACTCAGCAAAATTTCTGAAAATATCCATATATTGAGAGAATGTGAATCTTCTTATCTCCAATGCTACCGACAGCATCGCAAGAGTATTTATATATTTTTGTGAGGAAATTCCATTAAGTTCAAGAATTTTACCAAAAAGTTTAAGATATTTTTCTATTCTAAAAAGAGTTGCTCTTGTAATGAAGCTGAGGTCTATTGGTTGCTCAATTTCATCAAGAAAACTGTTAAGCAAACTCTCAAGTCTTAAAAATACAGAAAGTGCATTAAATTTTCTTTCACTGTATCTTCCTGATACAGAAGGAATTCCTGCAACAATATGCCTCTTGTGAGTTATATCTTCAAAAGCATCATATTTTTCAGATGAAGTCATGATACTTTTCAACTTTTCAAGATAAGATATAATTGACTCAATTTTTCTAAATAGAGAGTTTTCAGATAAAGCCTCAATTACCGGTGTTGCATCTGGTAATCCGAGATAAAGAGCCTCTTTTAAAAGAGTTTCGACTTCTTTGCAGTCTGTTTTATATTTTGCATACAACAACTGGTAAAGCCTTACTGTTAAAATCGCTTTGGTTTTGGCTGTATCTGAGACAGGAATCAAGTTTATCTCATTCATTATTGTATCCATTGGAGTTGAAAGGATGGTTTCAACAGAACCAAATTTCTCAGAATCTGAAAGTTTTTTAAATATATATCCAAGCTCTTTCAGATGTTCATTAACTAAATTAAGATCTTTTAAAACCTCATCAGGTACATATTTTTCAAGAACTTTTCTGTCAGCAGTAATCCAGAATTCTACTGTTTTTTTAATTAAATCAATTATCAGAGGACTGCTTTCAACATGAATCTGCTTTCTTATAAAATGTACAAGAGTATCTTTTCTTTTAAACATTTCATCAACTTGGGTTGAAACCATTCGTAACTCGCCTTCTGCATTTATTTCGTTAAAATAAACAGGAATTTTCTTTAAGAGCAGTTTTACTAGATAAAATATCGGAGCAATATCAGCATTGAGAAGTTTTGTTATTTCTCTCTGGAAAAGGTCTGTATCCTTTATATGAACTCCTCCAAAAAATAGATAAATACAGAGTGCTGCTATCAATTCTTTTGTATCCAATGGGCTTTTAGAAATTAAATTAAACCATAGCCTTAAGTTATTTATATGATAGCGATTAACATTTATAGTGTAATTTTCAGAAAATCCTTTAAATTGAGGGGTATGAAACCCTGATAATATCAAGTGCTCAAGATAATAATCTAAAATTTCTTTATTTTTTATTTTATAAATAGCATTTCCAATGTCCTCCAGTGAAAATATCACAGCATCAGGAAGTCTATAGAAAAATTTTTCAAATTGAAGAAATACTGTATCAAGAATTAAAAAAAAGTTTTTATTATTTATTTGCTGTGAATGAATCAAAAAATTTTTTATTGCTCGTCCGAGTTCTCTTATTGAAAACTCATGAATTTCTTTTAACTGTTCTGTATCAAGTATCCAGCACAGATATTGAAGATGTGTCAATAAATTAATCCATAAGTCACCGGAATCTAAGAAATTTTTTGGAAGTTCTCTGAATTTATTTAAAATTTCAGTTTCAGAAGGAATAGTTAATAGTTTGTCAAGATCATAGACTTTGGGAATTTCATCAGCCATTTTTTCAATTTCTTGAAATAGGGATTCACAGGCTGAATTTATAAAAACAATTCCATCAATGAAAAATTTTCTAAAATACTCATCAGGTCGTAAAATTGAAAGAAATTGTGAATAAAGTCTCTGCAGATATTTCTGGTAAAGCTTTGTAAAGGAGTTGATTAACTGCGGATCATTAATTTGTTTTTTTTGCAATAGTTTGCTGATGTTTTTTAGAAGCCCGAGATAGGATAAATAATTATCAAGCTCAATGAAATAAAAATATTTCAAAGTATCTGAAATAATGTTTCTGAAAAGATAGTTTTTTACTGCCTCGTCTTCTTCAAGAAGTTTTATAATAATTTTCAAGACAGCTCTTAAGAAAACTTCTTTATCTTCAGTTTGCTCAAATCCCTCAATTAAGTAATTAATCAAAAAGCAAGTTGCGTCATATCCCTGCGGATGTTTTAAATAATAGTCTGCATATTTTGTATAGTGCGTTTCTATTTCTTGTGCTATGGTTGGTGTGTGAGATGAGGATTTTAACTTTTCAGCTAAATCAAGAGCATTTTTCAAAATTCCAGGATAGGCAGAAAAAATATTCATTATTTTTTCAACTTCTTTCCATATAACCTGTTTCATTCGTAATTTAATTATATCAAAAATTTATAGTAATCATAAGATTTCGTATGTTAAAATTTAATAAAGGTTTTTACATAAATGAACGAAAATAATCTCTTTTTCGATATTCATGAAGAGTGTGGAATTTTTGGTATCTTTGGCCACCCTGAAGCTGCCAATCTTACCTATCTCGGACTTTACGCTCTTCAGCATAGGGGACAGGAGGGAGCTGGAATTTGTTCATCAGATGGCTCAAGACTTTATCTTGAGAAATCCCTCGGTCTTGTTGCTGAAATATTCAATGAAAAGGTTTTAAAGAATCTACCAGGACACATTGCAATAGGGCATAACCGGTACTCAACTACAGGTTCAAGCAGTCTTGAAAATGTTCAGCCATTGATGGCTACCTATTCTCTTGGCAGTATTGCAATTGCTCATAATGGAAATCTTATAGACATAGAAAGATTGAGAGGTAAACTTGAAAAGGATGGAGCAATATTTCAGACTACCTCAGATAGTGAAATAATTTTACATCTTATTGCAAGGGCAAGAGATGGTGGAGTTCATGAACGAGTTGCCAATGCTATAAGGCAGGTATCAGGAGCATTTTCGATACTTTTAATGTCTGAAACAGAATTAATAGCTCTCAGAGATCCTTATGGTATCAGGCCTCTGTCATTGGGGCAACTGAATGACAGTTATATAGTGGCATCCGAGACATGTGCTTTTGACTTAATTGGAGCAACATATATAAGAGATGTTGAACCTGGAGAAATGCTAATTATAAATGAGGGTGGTATAAAATCTTTAAAAATTTTCAATTCATATAAAAAGGCTCACTGCGTATTTGAATTTATTTATTTTGCGAGACCTGACAGCTATATTTTTGATCATATATGTGTAAATACTGTTAGAAAAGAGCTTGGTAGACAACTGGCAAGAGAGCATCCGGTTGATGCTGATATAGTCATTCCTGTTCCTGATTCTGGAGTGCCGGCAGCACTTGGATATGCTGAGCAAAGTGGTATTCCTTTTGAATTCGGTTTAATAAGAAATCATTATGTTGGCAGGACCTTTATAGAACCAAAACAGAGTATACGACACTTTGGTGTTAAGATTAAGCTTAATCCTGTACGAGAAATTCTGAAAGGGAAAAAAGTGATAGTTATAGATGATTCAATTGTAAGAGGAACCACATCAAAAAAAATTGTCAAAATGATAAGAGAACTTGGAGAAGCAAAAGAAGTTCATATGAGAATAAGTTCTCCACCCGCAATTGGTCCATGTTTTTATGGTATAGACACTCCAACAAGGCAGGAACTAATTGCATCATCTCATAAAGTTGAAGAGATAAGAAAATATATCACAGCAGATTCGCTCGGTTACTTAAGCATAGAAGGATTGAAAAAAATAATTCCCAGCTCAACCAACTACTGTATGGCATGCTTTAACAGTAAGTATCCAATAGAGTTTGAATCTAAAAAAGTAAGTCAGATAGAACTATTTTCATGAATCTTGAGCCCATTATAAACATTTATCAAATCAACCTTAAAGTTAAATCTTACGAGAAGGTATTAATTTTTACTGACACTATCAGAGAGGATGAAAATTTAACTGTTGAGGAAAGACACAGAAGGCATTCTTTAGTTGCAATAGCTAGAACAATCAGAGAAATTGGGAAAGACTTATGTAAAGAAATCCTGTACGCAGAATATCCATCTCTTGGATCTCCAGGTATTGAACCGCCTGAAGCAATCTGGAAGATTGCTTTTGGCGATAAAACAATTAAAAACCTTAAGAAAACAAAGCTATTTCATAAACTTCTTTCTAAAAATATCTCTTCTCAGGAAATTCTTCTTATAAAAGAGATTGTGAAACAGCATTGTAACGAAGCTGTTAATGTTGTCATTGCTCTTTCTAATTTTTCAACAAGTCATACAAACTTCAGGGACATCTTAACTAAATTTTGTGGAACAAGGTATGCAAGTATGCCACTTTTTGACCTTTCAATGCTTGATGGATCAATGACCGCAGACTGGAAGACAGTCAAGCATAGAGCATTAAAGGTCAAACAAATTCTTGATAGAGGAATAAAAATTAAAATAAAAACTCCAAATGGTACGGAGATTGAGATACTTAGAGGAAAGAGGAAAATCTATATTGACTCAGGCATTCTAACAAGAAGAGGCTCTTTTGGTAATCTTCCGGCAGGTGAAGTATTTTTTGCTCCATTAGAAGGTTCAGCAAAAGGAAAACTTGTTATTGAATGGGCACCAACGAGAAAACTTAAATCCCCCCTGATTTTAAAAGTTGAAAAAGGAGAAGTTATCTCAATTGAAGGTAATGAACCATATAAAAAAGAGCTTGAGGCTATTTTAAATAAACGACAGGAAAACAGAAACATCGCAGAGCTTGGTATTGGAATGAATGATAAAGCCATTAGACCCGATAACATTCTTGAGTCAGAAAAAATTCTTGGGACAATTCATATCGCACTTGGTGATAACTCTTCCTTTGGTGGAAGAGTCAGAACCCTCATGCATCAGGATTTTATCTTCTTTAATCCTGATTTATATGCTGTTACTGAAGAAGGGGAAAAAATTAAAATCTTACAAACAGGACAACTTATGGTATCATAAAACTATGAAAGCTATTGTTGAAATTGAATTTAAAGACTTACCTGTAGAAAAAATTCAGGCAATACTTGTCGATATATTACAGGTATTAAAAACTTCTGAATACCTTGATGATGCAAGATTTCAAATACATACACCTAATGGAGTAGTTACAGAAAAATGCCTCTTTCAGGGAACTAAGATAGTTGCCTGAAGAAGAAATTCTCTGCTGTAAGCAGACCAGATCATGAAAATAGTCTGTCAGAATAGAAAAGCTTATGCTGATTATAATATTGAAGAAACTATTGAAGCAGGAATAGTCCTAACTGGAACAGAAGTTAAATCTCTTAGGGAAGGTAAGGCAAATTTAAAAGACAGTTACGTAATAATCAAAGATGACGAAGCCTGGTTGCTTAATTGTCATATAAGCCCTTACAGTCATGGAAATATTTACAACCACGATCCATTAAGAACACGCAAACTTCTTCTTCACAGAAAAGAGATTGAGAGACTTAAGGGAAAAATTCAGCAACAGGGTTACACACTCGTTCCTTTAAAACTTTATTTTAAAGGACCTTATGTTAAAGTTGAAGTTGCTCTTGCCCGTGGTAGAAAGACTTACGAAAAAAGAGATATAATAAAAAAGAAAGAAGCTCAAAGAGAGATTGAGCGTGCACTTAAAAACAATTGATCTTTTACAAGGGGGCGAAAGGACTCGACGGAGGTAGTGAGGGCTAAGTTGCATGCCGTGGTTCTCACCGCCACGTAAAAAAGGTGGGAAACACACAACTGCCAACAACGAATTGGCACTCGCTGCTTAATTAAAAGTAGCCGTCTTCTCAAGCTTTGTTCTGAGACTTGAGAAAGATGTCATAAATCAGAGCTAATCTTAAGTGTATAACCCGGCACTTAAGAGAAATTTAAGGGTTGTAGGGTTTTAGAAAGCCTGTTGGAGGGCGAGCTGAAACCCGAAGCTTAAAACTCCAACTAAGCATGTAGATGCTTAGAAGTAGCACCTTCGGACGCGGGTTCGACTCCCGCCGCCTCCACCAATTAAGGTTATCTACCACAATCCATCATAGTCTATTACTGCTTATAAAATCAAATAAAATCCTTAAAAATCAATAAGTTTTATCTTATATGTAATTTCATTTTTTGGTAACAGGTACATAGAAGACATAAAAAGAACAGACATCATTGACCATTTAAAGGGTATAAAGAAGGCAGGGTTGTCAAACGCAGCTCGTAAAGTAAAAATAATCCGTCGTGGAATTTTTTATTTTATACAGACAAAGGGATCCATTTTAATTTATCTTTTCTTTTCCCATTCCCATGCTGTTTTTATTATGAATTCAAGATCATTATATCGTGGTTGCCAATTAAGTTTCTTTTTGATTTTGCTGCAATCAGCAATTAACTGAGGTGGATCTCCTGGTCTTCTGTCTGACTCAATAACCTTAAAATCAATTCCTGTAACTTTTTTTGCCACAGAGATCACTTCTTTTACGGAATATCCGTGTCCATATCCGCAGTTAAAAACATCACTTTCTCCATTATTTAAAAGACTATTAAGAGCAACTATGTGAGCTTCAGCAAGATCAGATACATGGATATAATCTCTTATACATGTTCCATCAGGTGTTTGATAGTCTGTTCCATAAATTTCAAGATATGGGAACTCACCCTTCGCTGTTTTTAATGCTCGAGTTATCAGATGGGTAGATTCTCTATATGCCTGCCCCAGCTTTCCTTCTGGATCTGCTCCAGCTACATTAAAATATCTCAAGGAAGTATATTTTAAACCATAAGCATTTGATATATCCTGAATTATCAGTTCTGTCATCATTTTGGACCTTCCATAGGGATTTATCGGATTTAAAGGTGCATCTTCTGTGACAGGAACAATTTCTGGAATTCCATATACTGCTGCTGTAGAAGAGAAAATAAAGTTTTTTATATTCAGTTCTGATAGGATTTTAAGCAAATTTAAACTGTTTTCAGTGTTGTTTTTATAATATTTGATAGGATTTTGAAGGCTTTCAGGAACTATTATTGATGCCGCAAAATGAATTACCGCATGCGGATTGAAACTACTGATGATTTCTTTTACTGTTACAGTGTCAGCTAGGTCAACAACTTTTAATTCTCCAGATAAAACAGCCCATTTATTCCCATTTGATAGATTATCAATAGTGAGAATATGATATCCAAGCTTACCAAGCCTTTTTACACAATGACTCCCAATATATCCAGCTCCACCTGTAACAATCACTCTCTGTGCCATAGAGCTTATATTATACCTGAAATTAAACAGATTTTAAATGCTTCATATTTTTCAAAAATTGTTTTTTATAAGATTGTTGGGATCTGATATTATTAAACTTTAATAGCTAAGTTCTTGTTTTGTCATCGATGCAGGGAAAGTGATATAATCAAATCAATTAGGCATTAGGAGGTTTTAAATGGTGCTTTTAGGAGTAAATATTGACCATGTTGCAACTGTCAGACAGGCAAGAAAAACTTTTGAGCCCGATCCTGTAATGGCTGCAACTCTTGCAATAATTGGAGGCGCAGATGGAATAACAGTTCACTTAAGGGAAGACCGCAGACATGCGCAGGATAGAGACTTGAAAATTCTCAGAGATGTTGTTCCATGTGAACTTAATCTTGAAATGGCTGCAACTGAGGAGATGATAGAGATTGCTTTAGCTGTAAAACCTGATATGGTAACGATTGTTCCTGAAAAAAGGCAGGAGTTGACAACAGAGGGTGGGCTGAATGTTCTTGATCTCAGAGATTCCCTCAAAGAAGTAATAAAGAAAATCAAAGATGGAGGAATTCCTGTAAGTCTTTTTATTAATCCAGATAGGGTTGATATTGAATGTTCAAAAAAAATTGGTGTAGATATGGTTGAAATTCATACTGGATATTATTCTGAGACAAGACGACAAGCTCAGCTAAAGGAGCTTGAAAGAATTAAAGATGCGGTTGCCTATGCTCTAAATATGGGACTTAAAGTAAATGCTGGACATGGACTTAATTATTATAATGTAAAACGAGTTGCAGCAATCAGAGGCTTGAGAGGATTGTATATTGGGCATAGTATAATTTCAAGGGCTGTTCTTATTGGTATTGAAGAGGCTGTGAGAGAGATGAAAAAATTGATTAAAGAGGCATGCATGGATGTTTGATGTAGATATTACATACCAGAGTCTTTCAGAATATTTAAACGAGATTCGGGAACTGATACAGGAAGTAACTGATTATCAATGGGTTGTTGCTGAAATTGCAAAGATAGATTCTGATAAAAACGGGCATTACTGGATTGATCTTGTTGAAAAGAAAGATGATCAGATTATTGCTCAGTGTGGTGCTGTTTTATGGCGTAGTAATGTTGAAACAATCCAGAACTTTTTTCTGAAAACAGGAATTGAACTTCAGAAGGGAATCAAAATTCTTTTTCTTGCCAAAGCAACTTTTCATGAAAAATACGGATTCAAATTAAGCATTATCAGAATTGATCCTTCATTTACTCTTGGTGAGATGGCTTTAAAGAGAAAGGAGGTTATTGAAAGACTTACACGTGAAGGTTTGATTGATAAAAATAAACTTATTGAACTTCCTCTTGTTATTCAAAAAATTGCCATTGTATCAAGTGAATCTGCTGCTGGATATGAAGATTTTCTAAAAATTTTAAAAGAAAATAAACATGGATTTAAATTTTATATAAAGCTTTTTGATGCCTATGTTCAGGGAGAATCTGCTGTTAATTCTTTAATTAATGCTCTTGAAAGATGCATGCTTGAGATAAAGAACTTTGATGTTGTTGTCATGATCAGAGGAGGCGGTTCAGTGGTTGATTTACAATGTTTTAATGACTATGAATTGGCGAGAAATATTGCTTTAATGCCAATTCCTGTACTCACTGGTATAGGACATACAAGGGATGAGACAGTGGCGGACTATGTTGCGTGGCAAAGCTTTAAAACTCCATCTGAGCTTGCAAAGTTTATTGTTGATAAAGCTTTTAGCTATGATTCAAAAATTGATTATTTTGGTAAAATGATATTACATAGATCAGAGTCAATTATTAAAATGGAGATTTCAAAAAATCAGAGTATAAAAGAAAGATTCAGAACTTCAACACAAAATTGTATTGAGAGGCTTGATGGTAAAATAAATCTCAAACTAAACGAAATTTATAACAGTGTACTTAAAAAATTGCACAGTCAGCAAGAAAATATTTATTCGTTAAGGCATGAACTGAATAAAAGCATAAATCGTTGTTTCAAAATTCAGGAGGTTAACCTCAATAATATTAATAACAAGATAAGGATTAAAGTTGTAGAGCATGTCAATAATGGTAATTTTAAGTTACAGTCATATATGAAAAATCTTAAAGTCAGCATTAAAAATATTCTTATGATTAAAGATATGAAAATCGATAGAATCAGGGAAAAACTCTATCTTTTAAGTCCTGAGAACATTCTTAAAAGAGGTTATAGCATTACATACTTAAACGGTAAAGTTTTAAAAAGCTCTGAAGATGTATCTGTTGGATATGAAGTTCAGATACAGCTTTATAAAGGAAAAATTGCAGGTAAAGTAATTACTAAGGAGGAAGACATTGGAGAATCTAAGTTATTCTAAAGCAATGAAAGAGATTGAAGACATTCTAAAGTATATAGAAGCTCAGGAAGTGGATGTTGATATTCTGGTTGAAAAAGTAAAAAGAGCAACAGAATTAATTCGTTTTTGCAAGAATAAATTAAGAACCGCAGAAGAAGAGCTTCAGAAAACACTTGTAGAACTTGAAGAACCGGTTTCTCCTGAAGAGGAACCTTTTTAAAATGAGCTGGAAAGATAATGTTTATTTTGTTCTGGTAGAGACAAAGGAAAGTGGGAATATTGGCGCAGCTTCAAGGGCGATAAAAAATATGGGATTTACGAAGCTTGTACTTATAAATCCTGCTGATTTAACAGATGAAGCATACTGTATGGCATGGAGAAGTAAGGATATTATTGAAAAGGCTGAAATATACAGTAATCTGGATTTTGCTTTAAAAGACAAATCACTGGTAACAGGAACAACTCGCAGGCGAGGCTCAAAAAGAGGAGCAATTGTTGATATAAAAGATGGAGTTAAGAGAATTTATGATGTTGCTCAGAATAATAAAGTGGCCATACTGTTTGGAAGAGAGGATAAAGGACTATTTAATGAAGAAGTTGAAAGATGCGGATATCTCATGACTATTCCTACATCAAACGCTCAACCATCTCTTAATTTAAGTCAGGCTGTTTTAATTACCGCCTATGAACTTATGAGATGTGAAGAATTGAAAGATTATCATATAGAAAGACAGTTTTATGTGGATCAGTCTGAACTCAATAAGCTTTATGAGAGACTTTTCCAAGTATTAAAAAAAATTGGTTATATATCAGAAAACAGAGATATTGAAAATAGATTGATAAATAATTTCAGACATTTTTTTGGCAGGACAGGACTCACATTCTGGGAGCTTAAACTACTTCATGGGCTTTGCACTCATATAGAGGAATTATTAACGCATAACTATCAATACAAAGGTGATTTTTAAAAAATTTTATAATTTCATTACATTTTATACTGCAATTGCCATCTTATAAAAGTTGCTCTCCGTGCATTTTTATAGAAATCTCCTGGATCAAAATACTCTACCTGGAGCATTCCATCAAAAGCTTTTGTGAAATTATAGTTTGCAATGAATGCATATAAATCACCTCTGTTTTTACCATCATTTGTAAACATATTTTGGTATGTTCCGGATGTTATGTTTGATTTTTTATCAGCCCATAAATGCTGATATGATAGTTTTATTGTCATATCTTTTAATGGTTTAACTTTGAGATTTGTAATCAAGGCTTTTAAATTTGTCCAGTAACCTGGAACTGGTCCTCCTTTGTTTGCTGTTTCAGGTATTAAAGTATAAATTAAAAGCTCATTCCACTGAGGAGCTCTTGAAAAAACGGGATTAAATCCTTCATCTTTATTTGAAGTTCCTCTTTTATCACCTGATAGATAAATATAACCAACCTCTAATGCCGGAGTAACAGGACAGTTTTTAATGAGATATTCAGCAAAACTATATCCACCAATCCCGCTTCTGTCCTGACCATGTTTGTATTTTCCATCCTGAGTTGCAATTTCACCTCGTAGAGAAAAAGAATCCATTTTAAATACCGCTCTTATACCAAATGTATTTACATAGCTTTCTTTAATGACATCATAGGCTTCTTCTTTTTTATATATATAATAGGGTTCAATGTTAAATTTAGCTGTAATTCTATGTCTTCCATAAATCCAGAAACCCTGTTCATTTGAACCAGTCAGTCTTCTTTTATGGTGAATGTAAACGCCTCCAGAACTTTTATCATAGTATGAAGGATGAATAATAGGAAGATATATATCAGTTTTAGGATCTGAAACATAAGCGATGTCAACTGAATGACCATCTGCAATGCTTACTGTTGCCTTTATAGCGTTGAAATAATATGTTCTTGAACCATCTCCTGGCGTTCCATCAACAATTACAAAACCTTCGCCATAGATGTCCTTACCTAGAAAATCCTGTCTTCCAATTCTTAAATTAACCGGTAAGTCAAATGGCTTTTTTACATCAAAATAAAGATTGTCTATTAAAACTTCATCCTGATCAAATCTCTTTTTGTTTGTTTCGTTGTCAAGTATTAAGCGATAGGGACCTGTATAATACCGTGGCTCAGTTGTAATTCTGATATAACTACCGAAATTTTCATTGAATTTAATATTATCCCAGAGTTGAATTCTCAATCGGAAAAAGTTTCTGTCTGGCTGTGCCGTAGGTGTTGTTCCGAGATCAACAACATTGTCCCATATTTCCTGTCTCAATCTTATAGATGCACCCGGTTCATTTTCCATTGCAAAACACAAGGAATAAGAGAAATTAATAAAAAAAATAAGTAAAAGAAAAAATCTGAAAAATTGTTTCATACATCCTCCGGGAATAAAAAAATGAGAGAAATTATAACATAAAAGGAAAAAATTTTTTACCAATTTTTCCCTTTTATGTTGTAAAATGTTAAAAAACATCCTTAGGAGGTATTCTATGAAAGAAGAAGATATCATTGAAATTTTAAAAAGAGAGAATGAAGAATTTCGAAAACTTTATGAGGAACACAGGCATCTTGACAGTCTTCTTGATGAGATGAATAAGAAGGCTTATTTAACTCCGGAAGAAGAGATTGAGAAAAAGAGAATGCAAAAAGAGAAGCTTTACAAAAAAGATAAAATGGCAGAGATGATAAGACAGTATAAAATGAAGGGGGATAGTAAGTGAGAAGTGATAGTATCAAAAAAGGGCCTGAAAGGATGCCTCATAGAGCACTTCTTTATGCAACAGGGATTCCCAAAAGTCAGATAAATAAACCTTTTATTGGTGTTGCCACAAGTTTTACAGACATAATACCAGGACATATTTCAATGAATGAGCTTGGCCGATTCATTGAAAAAGGAATTCATACCGGAGGAGGCTATCCTTTCTTTTTCGGTATTCCAGGTATCTGTGATGGAATAGCCATGGGACATAAGGGTATGAGATATTCATTAGCCTCAAGAGAGTTGATAGCTGATATGATTGAATGTATAGTAGAGGCGCACCAGTTTGATGGAATAGTACTTCTTACAAACTGCGATAAAATTACTCCTGGAATGCTTATGGCGGCTGCAAGACTTGATATTCCAGCCATTGTTCTTACCGCAGGTCCCATGCTTGCAGGTTTTTATAAGGGCCAAAGACGAAATCTCACATCTGACACATTTGAAGCTGTCGGAAAGTTAAAAAAAGGGTTTCTTACAGAACAGGATTTTGAAGCCCTGGAACAGTGTGCATGTCCAACAGCCGGTTCATGCCAGGGAATGTATACAGCCAATACAATGGCATGTGTTACAGAGACTCTGGGACTCAGTCTTCCAGGCGTTGCTGCCACTCCGGCTGTTATGTCAGAAAAGCGCAGACTTGCTTTTGAAACAGGAGTAAAAATTGTTGAATTAATTAAAAAGAAACTCAATGCCAGGAAGATTCTCACAAAACAGGCATTTTACAACGCCATTACAGTGGATATGGCTCTTGGAGGTTCAACAAATACTGTACTTCATATAAAAGCAATTGCCCATGAAGCAGGAGTAAATCTTCCACTTGAAGTATTTGATGAGCTAAGCCGAAAAACCCCTCATATTGTTAATATAATCCCCTCGGGAGAGCATTATGCAGAAGACCTATACAGAGCTGGAGGCATTCCTGCGGTTTTAAAGAGACTTCAGGATAAGCTATATTCAAGTTTAACAGTATCTGGATTTGATATAAAAGACATAGCCAGAGAGGCTGAAATTTATGATGAGGATGTAATCAGACCTCTTAAGAGCGCCTATCATAAAGAGGGTGGCGTTGCTGTACTTAAAGGCAATCTCGCGCCTGATGGTTCAGTGGTGAAACAAACCGCTGTTTCTCCTAAAATGTTTAAATTTGAAGGAACTGCCCGCTGTTTTGACTCTGAGGAAGAGGCAATGCAGGCAATTCTTGATGGCAGAATTAAAGAGGGTGACGTAATTGTAATAAGATATGAAGGACCATCTGGTGGTCCGGGAATGCGTGAAATGCTTTCTCCAACAGGGGCTATAACTGGCATGGGACTTAATGAATCAGTTGCTTTAATTACTGATGGTAGATTTTCAGGTGGAACTCGTGGCCCTTGCATTGGTCATGTTTCACCAGAGGCAACTCGCGGTGGGCCTATTGCTTTAGTGAAAGACGGAGATAGAATTTTAATCGATATACAAAAAAGAAAACTTGAGCTTCTTGTCACAGAAAGTGAACTTAATACTAGGCTTAAAACCTGGAGGCCTCCCAAACCAAAAGTCAATAAAGGATATTTACTGAGATACGCACGGATGGTCAGTTCTGCTGATAAGGGTGCGATAATGGAATAAGAGACAGTCTACTTGATTAAAATTTGATGTTTTTTGTATTTTAAAAGTAGCCGGAGTGGCGGAACTGGTAGACGCAAGGGACTTAAAATCCCTCGGAGGGTGACCTCCGTACGAGTTCGAGTCTCGTCTCCGGCATTATTTTTATATGGAGGCATGAATGATTAAGAAAGCTGTTTTACCTGTAGCAGGTCTTGGTACAAGATTTCTTCCGGCTACCAAGGCTTCTCCAAAGGAAATGCTTCCAATTCTTGATAAACCACTCATTCAGTATGCTGTTGAAGAGGCTGTAAAGGTCGGGATAGAAGAGTTTTTATTCATTACCGGTAAACACAAACGAGCTATTGAAGACCATTTTGATAAAGCCTATGAACTGGAGGAAAGACTTAAGAGGGCCGGTAAATATGATCTTTTAGAGAAGATAAACTGTTTCGAAAATCTTAATATTGCCTATATAAGACAGAAGGAACCTAAAGGGCTTGGAGATGCTATACTCTGTGCTAAACCATTTGTGAAGGACGAAGCATTTGTTGTAATTCTGAGTGATGACTTAATAGATCCGGACCATTCCGTTCTTCATGAGATGATAAAAATATATGAAGAAAAAAAAGCTCCAGTAATAGCTCTTGAAGCAGTTCCTTTAGAGGAAGTATCAAGATATGGAATTGTTTCAGGGAAAAAAATTGATGGTTATTATATAGTTGATAATTTGATTGAAAAACCCGAACCAGCTCATGCTCCTTCGAATCTTGCCATAATTGGAAGATATATATTAACACCGCAGATATTTAAGTATCTCGATAGTTTGCAACCTGGTAGAGGAGGAGAAATTCAACTAACTGATGCTTTAAAAGTTCTTTTAGACGAAACAGTCATTTATGGATACATTATTGAAGGCAAGAGATATGACGCAGGAGAAAAACTTGGTTATTTGAAAACAATAGTGGAGTTTGCTTTGAAAGACACTGAAATTTCTTATCAGTTTGTATCTTTTCTTAAAGACAAGTTTTCAAATCTGTAAGTTTATTTAAAGAAATTTTTTAAAAATATCAAAAATTCAGAAAAAATTGTTAAAATTAAAATGAAAAATTAAAAAATTTGTCCTCAGGGGGAAAAATGGATGAAATAAAAAAAGAAAAAGACGAACAAAATGATGAAAAGCAAGAGAATAAAGAAATAGAAATTCCTGAACAACTCCCAGTTTTAGCTGTAAGAGATATGGTAATTTTCCCTTACATGATTATTCCTCTCTTTGTTGGAAGAGAGATTTCTGTTAAAGCTGTGGAACATGCTTTAAATACAAATAGACTTATTCTTTTGCTTACTCAGAAGGATTTTAATGTTGAAACTCCGGAGCCTTCTGACCTCTATAATATTGGAACTGTTTGCATGATTATGAGAATGTTAAGACTTCCTGATGGAAGACTTAAGATTCTTGTTCAGGGACTCTCCAAGGCAAGAGCGTTGGAGTTCTCTCAGTTTGAAGGTTTTTATGTGGCAAAAATAGAAAAAATTGAGGATATTCAATTAAACGAGATAACGATTGAACATGAAGCTGTTATAAGGACAGTAAAGGAACAGCTTGAAAAAGTTATTTCTCTAGGGAAAAATATACCACCTGATGCCACTGTGATTATTGAAAATATTGATGATCCTGGAAGACTTTCAGACCTGATTGCATCCAATCTTGGTTTAAAAAGTTCTGAGGCACAGCAAATACTTGAGATTACCGATCCTATTGAGAGGTTAAATAAGATAAGAGAAATACTTAACAGAGAGATTCAACTGCTTACAATACAACAGAAAATAAAGCAAGAGGCAAGAGATGAAATAGACAAAACACAGAGAGAGTATTTTTTAAGAGAACAGCTTAAAGCCATACAGAAAGAACTCGGCGATATTGATGAAAAAGCAGAAGAAATAAATGAATTCAGGAGAAAAATTGAAGAAGCCAAAATGCCTGAGAAAGTTAGAGAAGAAGCTGAAAAGCAGCTTAAAAGACTTGAAAGGATGCATCCTGAATCTGCAGAGTCTGCTGTTATAAGAACATATTTGGAATGGCTTACTGAGCTTCCATGGTCTCGTTCAACCAAGGATCTCCTTGATATAAAAGCAGCAAAAGCAGTTCTTGATAAAGATCATTATGATCTTGAAAAAGTTAAGGAAAGAATACTTGAATATCTAAGTGTAAGAAAGCTTAAAGAAAAAATGAAAGGTCCAATCCTTTGCTTTATTGGACCTCCTGGAGTGGGGAAAACATCTCTTGGTCGTTCTATTGCAAAGGCTTTAGGAAGAGAGTTTGTAAGGATTTCTCTTGGTGGAGTGAGGGATGAGGCTGAAATAAGAGGGCATAGAAGAACTTATGTTGGTGCACTTCCAGGCAGAATTATTCAGGGTATCAGACAGGCAGGCACAAACAATCCTGTATTTATGCTTGATGAGATAGATAAACTTGGAATGGATTTCAGAGGAGATCCTTCTTCTGCACTTCTTGAAGTTCTTGATCCTGAGCAGAATAACAGTTTTGTTGACCACTACCTTGGTGTTCCTTTTGATTTAAGCAATGTTATGTTTATATGCACAGGAAATATTGCAGATACGATTCCATCTGCACTCAGAGACAGAATGGAGATTATCTATCTTTCCGGTTACACAGAGGAGGAAAAACTTCAAATTGCAAAGAGATATCTTATACCAAAACAGCTTGAAGAGCATGGATTGAATTCTTCAATATTAAAAATCAGTGATAAAGCTATAAGATACATAATAAGTCATTATACAAGAGAAGCAGGAGTTAGAAATCTTGAAAGAGAAATAGCTAACCTATGTAGAAAGGTTGCAAAATATATTGCCGAGGATAAAAAACAAAAATTTTACATAACTCCTCAAAAAGTCTACAGATTTCTTGGTGCTCCAAAGTATCTTCCTGAAGAAGAGTTGAAAAAAGAAGAAGTTGGAGTTGCTACAGGACTTGCCTGGACAGAAGCTGGAGGAGATGTAATATATGTTGAAGCAACAATTATGAAAGGCAAGGGTAACTTGATTCTTACAGGACAGCTTGGAGAGGTTATGAAAGAGTCTGCTCAGGCAGCATTAAGTTATGTAAAATCAAAGTCTAAAGAGTTAAATATTGATGAACAACTTTTCAGCACAATGGATTTACACATACATGTTCCTGCAGGTGCTATTCCCAAAGATGGTCCTTCAGCAGGTATAACAATGGCATCAGCAATAGCATCTGTTTTTACAGGTAAGCCTTTAAGAAAAGATGTTGCAATGACAGGAGAGATTACATTACGGGGAAGAGTTCTTCCAATTGGAGGATTAAAAGAAAAAGTGCTTGCAGCGAAGAGAATGGGTATAAAAACAGTGATAATACCTAAAAGAAATAAGAAGGATCTTGAAGAACTGCCCAAATATGTGAAAGAGGGTCTTAAATTTATACTTGTTGAATCAATGGATGAAGTGTTAAAACATGTATTTTCTAAGTCTAAGACAAAAGCTCAAAAGAAAGAGCAAGTAACTGTCTGATATTAATGGAAAAAGATGAGTTAACCATTATAAAAGAAATACGGGATAGATTTTCATTCTCAGATAGTTCAGTGATTGGAATTGGAGATGATTCAGCAGTATTAAAGTTTATTAATTCTGCGCTTCTTACAACAGATCTCATGATTGAAGATATTCATTTTGATTTAAGCTACAGTTCTTTTTATCACCTCGGATTTAAGATTGTATCTGTTAATGTAAGTGATATCTACGCAATGGGTGGAGATTTTAAAGGATTTTTGTTTTCTCTGGGAATTCCTGAAACTATTGAAGATAATGATTTAAGGGAGCTATTTGATGGTATTGAAGATGCATTGAAACATTATGGAGGAATTTTAGTTGGCGGAGACCTCTCTAAAAGTGAAAAAGTTATTCTTTCAGGTTTTGCTACTGGAGAAACTGATAATCCTGTTTTAAGAAAAGGGGCAGAAGCAGGTGACTGGATTTTTATTACATCTTATCTCGGGCTATCCGCAGCAGGCCTTTATGCTTTGAAAAATTTTTCTGATGATGAAAAAAAAGTTATCAAATCAATCAGAAATTTTGAAAATTTCAAAGCATTTGATAGTAAATTTGTTGGTATAGATAGGATAGGTGAAGTCCTGCAGAGACATCTTCTGCCTCATGCAAGACAATCTCACCAATTTAGACATCTTGCAAAAGCGATGATGGATATAAGTGATGGATTGCTTATTGATTTATACAGACTCTGTGAAGAAAATAATGTTGGAGCCGAGATTTATATTGATAAACTTCCAGTTCATTCTGTTGTAACACGAGTTTCAGAGTGTTTAAGCCTTGATCCCATGAATCTAATACTTTCTGGTGGAGAAGATTATGAACTGCTTGTAGTTTCTCATAGAGAGGATATTGCTACATCATTTGGTCTAATTCCTGTGGGGCGAATCATTGAGGACAGAGGAATATATTTAATAGACCTGCTGAAAAGAAGAATACCAGCAAGGCCAGAAGGCTGGCAACATTTTCAACAAGTATGAGAACCTTTACAGTAATCACTCTTGGTTGCCCGAAAAATATAGTTGATTCACGACATTTAATAGATGCTTTAAAAAATGAAGGTTTCTCATATGTTGAAGAGTTCAAACAGGCAGACTTTGTACTCATAAATACCTGCTGTTTTATAAATGATGCAAAAGAAGAATCAATTGATGAAATATTACTGGCAGCGAAGTTTAAAAATGATAGAAAGCTCATTGTATTTGGTTGTCTTGCAAAAAGATACGGTCAGGAATTGAAAAAAGAAATTCCAGAAATTGATGCCATTGCAGGAGTAGATGATGCAGACAGTATTATAAATTATATGATGCAATTCAAGAAATTAACTGGTATTTCAAAGAGTTATACTTATACAGTTGAGCCATCAAGTTATCGATATATAAAGATTGCTGATGGTTGTAATCGAAGATGTACCTTCTGTATTATTCCGTCAATAAGAGGTTCTTTTAGAAGTGTAGAACCTGAAAAAATTTTAAGAGAGGCAGAATGTTTTATAAAATCTGGAATTAAGGAACTAATTCTTGTTGCCCAAGACATTACTCAATATGGTAAGGATTTAAAGGGATATTCTCTGAATAATCTTCTTAAGGATTTATGTAGTATTGAAGGCGATTTCTGGATAAGACTTCTTTATTTATATCCTACAGATATAGATAATTCATTGCTTCAGACAATTTCTGAAAATGAAAAAATTGTTAACTATCTCGATATTCCAATGCAGCATTCAGAGGAAAGAATATTAAGACTTATGGGCAGAACAGGAACAAAGAAGGAATATTTAAGAAAAATTCACGAGATTAGAGAAGCAATTCCTGGAATTACTCTTAGAAGCACATTTATTATAGGATTTCCTACTGAGACAGAAGATGAGTTTAATAGACTTGTTGATTTTATTGAAGATGTGCAGTTTGAACGTCTTGGAGTTTTTAAATACTCAAGAGAGGATGGAACAAAGGCATATAGTTTAAAAGGACAGATTCCAGATACGATTATAAACAGACGATATGATGAAATAATGTCAAGACAGGCATTGATTTCTTTTGAGAAAAATAGAAAGCTTGTCGGTAAGAAATATGATGCATTGATAGATTATATCGATGCTGATATGATAGTTGGAAGACTTTACTGCCATGCACCTGAGATAGATGGTGTGGTAATATTAGACAATGGTAACACTTTGCTTGAGAACGAAAATTCCAAAAAACTGAATATACTGGATTTGAAAGCAGGAGATAAGTTAAAAGTAGTTATAACTGAAGCGTATGAATATGATGTTAAAGGAGTTATAGTTTCATGAGAGAATATATTGTTCCTTTAATTCTTTTTATTGCTACAGTTTTTACGACTCTTTTTGCTGGTTCACTTCAGCAGGGTGTTAATCTATTTAAAGAGCCGTTACGGATTCTCGAGGGCTATCCCTTTTCAGTAAGTATAATGACAATACTGCTTGGACATGAAATGGGACATTTTTTTGCATCAAAAGCGCATAGAACAAAAGCAACGTTGCCTTATTTCATTCCTGCTCCATCAATAATTGGAACATTCGGCGCTTTTATAAAAATGAAGTCTCCTATTTTTACAAGAAAAGCACTTATTGATATAGGAGCAGCAGGTCCAATTGTAGGTTTTATTCTCTCTCTGATTGCTTGTATAATAGGGATTAAAATGTCAAAAGTTATTCCATTGACGGGTAACGAAGGAGATGCATTAATGCTTGGAGACTCCATTCTTTTTTTTGTACTTGTCAAGTTAATACTGGGAAATATTCCTCAAGGACATGATGTTGTTCTTCATTCAGTTGCTTTTGCTGGATGGATTGGACTTTTTGTTACTTCAATGAATCTTTTACCTGTTGGACAGCTTGATGGAGGACATATAGCATATGCTCTCTTTGGGAATTTGCATTCTCGTATTTCAAGAATTATCCTCTTTACGGTTGCAATTCTTGGAGTTTTTTTCTGGTATGGATGGCTTGTTTGGGCTATATTACTGTTATTCCTCGGAGTTGACCATCCTCCGATATTGGTATGGGAAAATAGGCTTAGTTTAAGTAGAAGAATGGTTGGTATTGCATCATTTATAATATTTTTGCTCACATTTACCCCCGCACCTTTTAAGTTTTAAGA
The DNA here is from genome assembly GCF_000423865.1 of Thermodesulfovibrio thiophilus DSM 17215. Classification (NCBI taxonomy): domain Bacteria; kingdom Pseudomonadati; phylum Nitrospirota; class Thermodesulfovibrionia; order Thermodesulfovibrionales; family Thermodesulfovibrionaceae; genus Thermodesulfovibrio; species Thermodesulfovibrio thiophilus. Next base: position 5,561 of record NZ_AUIU01000002.1, on the reverse strand, counting down.
TTATGCAGAACTATATAGATTATCGTAACGTTATTAAACCTTTGTCTTTCAATAACTTTACTGTAGAAATCGGTTTTGGCTCAGGAGATTTTTTAGTTAAAATGGCAAAAGAAAACAGTAATGAGATATTTTTTGGTATAGAAAAATCATGGATACCCGTTAATAAACTTTTAAAGAAGTGCAATCGGGATAATCTCAATAATATTTTTTGCGTTAAACTTGATGCTTATTGGGCATTCCAGCTTTTGTTCGATGATGCTTCTGTGAAAAAAGTGCTTATTAACTATCCAGATCCATGGTTTAAGAAATCTCATATTAGTAGAAGACTTACAACAAGAGAAAAATTATATATTTATGCAAAAAAATTAGTTCAAACTGGCGAGATAAGAATTAGAAGCGATGATTATTTATTTGTAGAGTTTACATTGAAAGAGAGCAAACTCTTGCAATGTTTTTCATGCATTGTTTCAAATCCAGCAATAAACGAACCTGTTACAAAGTATGAAAAAAAATGGCTTTCAATGAACAAAGATATTTATGATATTATTCTGAAAAAAGAAAAAGAACCATTTCCTATAAAAATTAAGGAAATAAAGGAGATATTAGAATTGTTTCCAGTGAAAGTTTTGACAAAACAGATAAATATAAGTTCAATACTGTATCAAGAATTTAAAATAGAAGATAACCTTTATTTAAAATGCTTTTCTGCATGTAAAAATGAACAAAATTATACTATTGAAGCCGTGTTATTAGATAATGATTTTTTACAATCTTTCATAATTACCGTGAAGAAAAAAAACGATTATTTTATAATAGATGTGTCGCAATTCAGCGAGATTTTAAAAACTGAAGGCGTACAAAAAGCTTTACATTATCTTGCTCAAATACTTTTTAAGGAGACAATATGAAGAAAAAAGTTGTAATATGTGTTCAGAAAGATATAAGCAATGTTGTCAATTGGGCATTAAAAGAACTCACTGAAGTATCCACTCAGTATCTTGACCATCTGTATCAACTTGAAAAGACTTTTGAATCTGACAAAGATTTTTGCGGGATCATTATTGATTCTTTTATTGATGGTGAAAGTACTATTCCTTTTTTAGAAAAGCTAAGAGAGAAAGTAAAGATTAAAATTCTTTTAATAATCTCTCCAGACACTGCAAAACAGAATATAGTTAAACTCATCCAGGAGAAGAAAGTTGACAATGTTATAATAAAACCTTTTAACGCCAATCAGATAGTTGATGCAGTGGCAAAATTGTGCAATATAGCTAGATCCTCTGAAACTCCATGGTATATGTATACTAAACCTCAATAATTTTGGTATAATTCTATGCTATGGAACAAGAACTGACATTTGAGGAAAGACTTCAAGAAGCAAACTTACTTCTTCGATACAGCCAATATGAAGAAGCCTGTAGAATTTACAGTGAATTAATCAGAGAAAACTCACAAATACCGGAATTACATAACAATTATGGACTTGCTCTTTTTTATCTTAATAGATTTGACGAGGCAGTAGATGAATTCAGAAAAGCAGTTGAGCTTAATCACAACTTTGCATTGTCTTATATTAATATTGGACTTGTTTATTTAAATAGGGAAGAATATAATAACGCAGAAAACAGCTTTTTAAAGGCTCTTGACATTGATAATAAAAATCCTGAAACTCATTATAATCTGGCAGTAACTTACTATAGGATGGGCAGAAAGCCTGATGCAATAAAACACTATGAATCTTTTTTATCTTATGCTGCTGAAAATTATGACAAATTAAAAGTAAGCGTCCAAAGAATTATTGTCCAGATTAAAGAAAGTCTTGAATTAAATAATTCTTAAAAGTTTAAAATAAGATAAATAATTTTTGTACCCAGATAACTAATTAAAAAAGCCAAAGATGGAGCTAAAATCCAGTTTATAGCAATTCTTTTAATAAGAGAAAGTTTTACAGTGTGAATTCCTTTTGTTAAGCCAACTCCGGTAATACCACCTATGATACAGTAAGTTGTTGATACAGGCATTCCTAGAAATGTAAAGAATAAAACACTACATCCTGCACCAAATTGAGCAGCAAAACCTGAGTATGGATCTAATGTTGTAATGCCTTTGCCAACAGTTTCAATTACTCTGTGGCTTAAAAGCATTGCTCCTATGAAAAGCATTAATGCACTTATAAAAAATATATAGATTTTATTTGCTTCAGCTCCTGAATGCATCACTGGTCCAAGTACAGTGGCAAGCTCATTAGCACCTGTGTTATACGAAATTAATGCTCCGCTTATCAAAAGAAATATTCGCAGAAGTTTCTCAATTTGAAAGAATGAGAATCTGGAAATTGTTTTTTCAAGAATTTTATACAGTAAAAATGAAAAAATCACGGCTACAAAAGGTGATATTGCCCATGAAAGAAAAATTTTTGAAAATACTAAAAAATTTACCCTGGCATTTGCAGATACGGCAGAACCAATTAAACTCCCGGTTATTACTTGAGTAGTTGAAAGAGGAAGCCTGCGCCAGTTTGAAAATATAATTAAAGCTGCTGAAATAGTCAAAGCAATTATAATGATATTACAGTTCACATCTACAAGATTTTTACCAACTGTTTTCATAACGTTACTTCCCTGTAACATAATGCCGAAAAATACAAGTCCACCAAAAAACAGGATAGCTTTTTTTAATTTTATGATTCCTGAGCCAACACAGATGCTGAGTGCATTGGATGCATCATTGGATCCAATTCCAAAAGCAATAAGAATGCTCACTATAACAGCGATTTCTGTCATTCTCCCTCTTTTGTTATGAAGGTTTTGTCTTCAATAAGAACTTATCGTAAACTTACTTCAATTATGTAAAGATAATCGCTTGCATCTTCAATTAAATCGCTTATTTTGGAAATATAATCAACAAAATTTGAAACTGTTCTACCATCCCAGAAGTTTGTTATTTCAATTTTTTTTAATTTTTCTAAGATATCTAATTTAAGATCATCCACTTGTTTTTCATAAACTCTAATTGCAAGATTTTTATCTTTAATATCTCCTTTGTTTATCAGACTCTCAAATGCAATTAAAAGCAATTGGCATGCATTAATGTTTGCCGAAGCAATTTTTACGCATTCAGGTTCAATTAATTTATAAAATTCCATTTTTAAATCTCTAAATTCAACTGCTGCATCTTCTAAAATATCAAAAGCTTCATCTACCATTTCAATAAATCTACAAATATTAGGTCTTATAAATGGAAGGAATGCACCTTCGTGAATTGTAGAAATTATTTCTCTCCTGATTGAGTCTGCCTCTCTTTCTAAGTCTGCCACACAAAAAGTTGCTTCTGTATTTCCTGTAGTGATTGCACCTTTAAAACATTCGGTTGCAGAACATAAAATTTTTATGTGTATTTTAATATTTTCTATTACCTGTTTTTCTAATTTACCTCCAGAAATTATTTTTTTAAACATATTATAGTCTCCTTGCTTGCTCTATTAAACAGGCCTTCATCACATCTAATAAAGCTACAACTCCTATAATTTCTTTCCCTTCATGAACAAAAACTCTTGCAATATTAAATCTTTCCATAAGTGCAATGAGATGTTCTAACTCTGTTTCTTTATCGATGCTTATTACAGGTTTTGATGCAATTTCTTCTACTTTAATTTTATGTGGATTAAGATTTTTAGAAATTACCTTAAAAACAATATCTCTAACAGTTATAACACCATACACATCTTTCTCGTCTTTTGGAAGAACAATCAATGATCTAAGTCTTTTATCAACAAGTCTTTCAATTGCATCGTAAACCATTGCTTCAGGTCTGATTGTTTCAAGTTTGGTATTCATTATTTCTTTGACTTTGGTGCTCATTTTATTACCTCCGAAGGTTGTTTTTGTTAAAATATTATACAGGTTTCTATAAAAGTTGACAATCTTTTATAAAACTTCTTATATTATAAGTTATAAATGCCACCGTAGCTCAGTCGGCAGAGCAGCTGATTTGTAATCAGCGGGTCGGGGGTTCAAATCCCTTCGGTGGCTTGGAAGTTCTTAAAAAGGTTATAATATTCTGGTGGAGGGGTACCCGAGTGGCCAAAGGGGACAGGCTGTAAACCTGTTGGCGTCAGCCTTCGAAGGTTCGAATCCTTCCCCCTCCATATACAATGCGGGAATAGCTCAGCGGTAGAGCGTCAGCCTTCCAAGCTGAGGGTCGCGGGTTCAAATCCCGTTTCCCGCTTTTTTGTGCCCATGTAGCTCAGTCGGCAGAGCACGTCCTTGGTAAGGACGAGGCCACCGGTTCAATCCCGGTCATGGGCTTACGAAGTAAAAGTTTAACGAGATTGAAAAGATTTAATAAGGAGGGAAGGAAATGGGAAAGGCAAAATTTGAGAGGAAGAAGCCGCATGTAAATGTAGGTACGATAGGGCATATTGATCATGGCAAGACGACATTGACGGCAGCGATAACGAAGTATCTGGATTTAAAAGGCATGGCGCACTTTAAGAGTTATGACCAGATAGATAATGCACCTGAGGAGAAGGCGAGGGGAATAACGATAAGCACATCGCATGTAGAGTATGAGACAGACAAGAGGCATTATGCGCATGTAGACTGTCCTGGGCATGCAGACTACATAAAGAACATGATAACAGGTGCAGCGCAGATGGATGGAGCGATACTTGTAGTAGCGGCGAATGATGGACCGATGCCGCAGACGAGGGAGCACATTTTATTAGCGAGGCAGGTAGGGGTACCATACATAGTAGTATTTATGAACAAGACAGACATGGTAGATGATCCTGAGTTACTGGATTTAGTGGAGTTAGAAGTAAGGGAGCTATTGAGCAAGTATGGATTTCCAGGGGATGAGATACCGATAATAAGGGGGAGTGCATTAAAGGCATTGGAAAGTAGCAGCAAAGATCCCAATGCAGAGGAATACAAAGCAATACAAGAGTTACTGGATGCATTAGACAGCTATATACCAGAGCCACAGAGGCCAGTAGACAAGCCATTTTTAATGCCGATAGAAGATGTATTTACGATATCAGGAAGAGGGACAGTAGTAACAGGCAGAGTAGACAGAGGGATAATCAAAGTAGGAGATGAAGTAGAGATAGTAGGGTTAAGGGAGACGAGGAAGACAGTAGCGACAGGGTTAGAAATGTTTCGAAAGATACTGGATGAAGGAAGGGCAGGAGACAACATAGGGGTACTGTTGAGAGGGATAGGCAAGGAAGAAGTAGAGAGGGGCATGGTGTTAGCGAAGCCTGGAAGCATTACGCCGCATACTAAGTTCAAGGCAGAAGTGTATGTATTGACGAAAGAAGAAGGAGGGAGGCACACGCCATTTTTCAATGGATACAGGCCTCAGTTTTATTTCAGGACGACAGATGTAACAGGAGTGATAAAGTTACCAGAGGGAGTAGAGATGGTGATGCCAGGGGACAATGTGAATCTAACAGCTGAGTTAATAGCGCCGATAGCGATGGAAGAGGGATTGAGGTTTGCGATAAGAGAAGGTGGAAGAACAGTAGGTGCAGGTGTGGTTACAGAGGTGCTGGAGTAAAA
>NZ_AUIU01000001.1 GCF_000423865.1 Thermodesulfovibrio thiophilus DSM 17215 | reverse complement strand
TGGACAACATAACATTTTAGAGGTGTCTGTCCTTTTGCCTTTAATCCATGAAGTTCTTTAGCTCCTATGGCTATAATATCACCTTTTTTAACTATTTGCCAGTTGTTTTCTATATATATTTCACCTTCACCCTCAACTATAAATATGCTGTCTACTTCCTTTTCATGAGTATGTAAAGGTATTTCAACACCAGGATCAAGTTCCATTATAATGATACTTAATTCAGGATGTTTTTCTTTTGTAATTACATAACCTACCTTCACTCCACTGAATTTTTGATGAGGCTGCATTGGTAATTCATTTAAACTGATTTTCACTGCCATAACTGTCCTCCTTTATTTTTCAAGTTGCATTAAAGCAACATTTTCAATGTGGTATGTCTGAGGAAACATATCAACAGGTTGAACTTCCACAAGTCTATAACCTTTCTCTTTTAAATATTTCAAATCTCTTGCCAAAGTTGAAGGCTCACAGGATACGTAGATAACTTTTTTAATTTGCTTTTGCGCAATTGCCTCAAGCACTTCTTTCATACATCCAACTCTTGGAGGATCAATCACTATAACATTTCCATTAATATTAGGCTCAAACAATGCCTCTTCGGTTTTTTTACATAGATAGGATATGTTATCAAATTTTTTTATGTTTACCTGCGCATCCTTAAAAGCTGAGCGACTCTCTTCTATGGCAATCACTCTCTCAGCCCTTTCAGCAAGAAATACCGTAAATGTTCCCACACCTGCGTATGCATCTATAATTATTCTGTCTGCTGGATTGATATAGCTTAATACAACTTCAATTAATTTCTGAGCCTGGTAAGTATTTACCTGAAAAAAAGATGGTGCTGAGATCATGAATTCTCTGTCAAGAATTTTTTCAAAATAAAATTTCTGCCCTGTTTCTATTTCCTCTGTATTAATTTCAGGTTGAACAAGCAACTGTCCGGTATTTATCCCGTATCTTATTGTAATATTGTGAGTTTTTCTTTTTGGCGATTTTCTCTGTATAATTGAAAGAATCCTGTTTATACTATCATGCATTATATGGCAGTATTCAACATTGATAAATTTGTGCGAACCTCTTATTTTAAAGCCTAAAAGCTTTTGTGTGTTTATAGAAAAGTCTGCCCTGTTACGGTAGTTATAAGGATTGTCCGCTTTAATTGTAATTTCTGTAAAATCTTCCGGATTTTCAAATCCTCCAATCCTTTTCAACTGTTCCATTAAAACTATTTCTTTGAGTTTTGTCTGATAGCTGTATGCAATATGCTGGAAACTACAACCTCCGCATATTCCAAAAATTTTACACTGAGGAATTTCTCTAAAAAACGAAGGACTTATCACTTCAACTAATTCCGCTCGAAAGTAGTCTCCTTCATCTTTTATGATTCTGGCTTTAACAGTTTCTCCAGGTATTGCATATGGAACAAAAACAATTTTACCATTATGTTTTCCAATGGCTTCTCCGAGATGAGCTATTCCAGTAAGAGTAAGTTCCACAACGTTCATAATGAATTCTCAAAACATGGAATACATAAAATATTTCCATTCAGTAATCTTGCTTTCGCCTCTGCAACTTTTTCTCCGCAGTACTGGCATCTTACACTCTTAAATACCCTTGCTTCTTTTGGAGGAATAATAGCAGGATATGTTATTTTTAAAATCTCATTTTTCGGTGCTTCAAGAATACGATTTATTTTTTCTGTTTTTCTGCGATTTATAAAATTTGTAACCTCTGATGACCTGTCACCTTTCACAAATCTCTGCCATAGTGCTTTTTCTTCCTCTGTTTCTTTATAATCAAAATCAACCGAGATTCTTATAGCTCTGCCTGCTTTTCTGTCAATGAATGTATAAACCTGCTTTCCATAGTCTTTAAATATCAGGTTACCCTTTCCAAACGTGCATCCAGTAATTACCTGTACTGCGTCAACTGCGCATGAATCATTCTCTACAATGCATACAATCTCTTCATCTTCACTGTGTTTTAAGGAAAGCTCCTCTAATGCAGCCATTGCAGCTCTATATCCTAAAGCAAGTCCTGGGCAGCTATGTCCGTGAAAAAGTACTACATCGTTAAATTTCATCGTTTACTCCTTCAAATTTGGTAATTATTGCTTTATAACCTTCTTTCCCCATCTCTTTAGCTATATTATATGCTTCATCGTAGTTTGAAAACTTGCCAACCCGTACTCTGTAGAATATTTCACCCTTAACATTTGCTTTGTATATATAAACATTACCATATCTGAGGCTTAATGCCTGTTTGAGTCTCAAAGCATTGTCAATTTCTTTGAAAGCACCAACCTGAATTGTTGCAGGACCTGAAAGAGGACTATATTTTACATATTTTACATACCTGGATTCTCTTCCAACAGGGTCCATTAAAACTTCTGTAACTCCAGGACCTATTAAACCAATCTTTTTTGCTGCAGCATAAGACAAATCAATGTCTCTTCCAGGAATAAAAGGGCCTCTGTCATTTACAGTGCATACAACGTCTTTATTATTGTTTAGATTAACAACTCTTAATTTTGTCCCGAATGGATATTCTTTGTGCGCACATGTGTAGTCATACATGTTGTATATTTCTCCTGATGCTGTTGGCTTTCCATGAAAATCAGGGCCATACCATGATGCAATACCTCTTTTCGCACCCTCTGGAATATATTCAATAGAAGGAGGCCTTTGTGGAGCACATGAAAACATCAGTGAAACAGAAATCACCAAAAATATGGTCTTAATTTTAAAGAATATATCTGCTGAGATCTTCACTTTTAAGAATTTCATTAAGTTTATCTCTTACCATCCTGGCATCAATAATAATTTTCTGTCCTTTTAAATCCGAAGCATTGAATGAAATATCCTCCAGAAGTTTCTCCATAACAGTATGAAGCCTTCTGGCACCGATATTTTCTGTCTTTTCATTTACTTCCTGAGAAATCTCTGCTATCTCTGCAATAGCATCAGGGGTGAATTCAATCTCTACGCCTTCTGTAGCTAAAAGAGCAATATATTGTTTTATAAGAGCATTATCAGGTTCTGTAAGAATTCTTATAAATTCTTCTTTGCCAAGCGAACTTAACTCCACTCTTATAGGAAATCTTCCCTGAAGCTCTGGCACCAGATCACTTGGTTTTGCAATATGAAAAGCGCCTGCGGCAATAAATAAAATATGGTCAGTTCTTACAGGGCCATATTTTGTTGTAACAGTTGAACCTTCTACAATTGGCAGTAAATCCCTTTGCACACCTTCACGAGATACATCAGGACCGTAGGAACTGCCACGAGAAGCAATTTTATCAATTTCATCTATAAAAACAATACCAGTCTGTTCAACCCTTTCAATTGCTTCCTTTGTAACTTTTTCCATATCAATCAACTTTCCTGCCTCTTCCTGAGTGAATAGAGTAAGAGCCTCTGAAATCTTTACTTTTTTCCTTTTAACCTTTTCAGGAAGAAAGCTTCCAAGCATCTCTTTAAGATTAATCTCAATCTCCTCCATTGCAACATTTGAGATTATGCCAAACGGCACAACCTTTTCCTTTAAATCAACTTCAATATATCTATCATCAAGAACTCCTTCTCTGAGTTGTTTTCTTAATTTTTCTCTCGTTTCTTTATAGCTTGATTTTTCTTCTGTGACATCCGATTCTTTACTGTATCCTGGCTGAGGTAATAAGATATCCAGGACTCTTTCTTCTGCCATCTGTTTTGCTTTTTCCTGAACTCTTTTAGTATGTTCTTGCTTAATCATATTCATAGCTATCTCCGTAATATCTCTGATTATTGATTCAACATCTCTTCCAACATAACCAACCTCTGTGAATTTTGATGCTTCAACTTTTACAAAAGGAGCATTAACAAGTCTTGCAAGCCTTCTTGCAATCTCTGTTTTACCAACTCCTGTTGGGCCTATCATCAGAATATTCTTTGGTAAAACTTCATCACGTAACTCTTTGGGAAGTAACTGTCTGCGATATCTGTTTCTCAAAGCAATTGCAACAGCTTTTTTTGCCTGTTCCTGTCCTATTATGAATTTATCCAGTTCTTCAACTATCTTTTTAGGTGTAAGATTTTCCATTAGTTTAACTCCTCCACAACTATAATATTGTTTGTATAAATGCATATTTTTGATGCTATGTCCATTGCCTTTGTGGTTATTTCTTTTGCACTTAGCATGGTATTTTCATACAACGCTTTTGCTGCTGCATAGGCAAAAGGGCCTCCTGAACCAATTGCAGCTATCTCATCTTCTGGTTCAATGACGTCACCATTTCCCGAAATAATTAATATATGTTCTTTATCCGCAACGATAAGTAATGCTTCAAGTCTTCTCAGGATTTTATCTGTTCTCCATTCCTTGGCAAGTTCAACTGCTGCTCTTAACAGATTTCCCTTATAAGAGTCCAGTTTTCCCTCAAATCTCTCAAACAGCGTAAAAGCATCGGCTGTGGAACCAGCAAAGCCTGTGAGTACCTGCCCATTATAAAGTCTTCTTATTTTTTTTGCATTGTGTTTAAGCACAGTATTGCCCATTGTAACCTGTCCATCAGATGCCATTATAACTGAGTTGTCTCTTCTTACACATAATACAGTTGTTCCATGAAACTCCATTTAGTCCTCCTTTGAGAGCGGATGTGATCTATCATAAACTTCTATTAAATGCTTTAAATCTACATGGGTATAAATCTGAGTTGTTGAGAGAGACGAATGTCCGAGTAATTCCTGAATTACCCTTAAGTCAGCACCTTCCATAAGAAGATGGCTTGCAAATGTGTGTCGTAAAACATGAGGAGAGATTTTTTCAATCAATCCAATAGCTCTTGCATGTTTGTCTATAATTCTTCTTACATGTCTGGTGGATAGCCTGTTACCTCTATTATTTATAAATAGAGGGGTTTCATCCACTACAAGTTTTTTCTTAATCCGCAATATCTGTCTTATTGCTAAATACTTTTTCAGGATTTCTTTGGCTTTATTTCCAATAGGCACTATCCTTTCTTTATTCCCCTTGCCACGCACTTTTATTAATTCTTCCTTTAAATCTAAATCATCTAAATTTAATCCACATAGCTCGCTTACTCTTATACCGCTGCCATAAAGAATTTCAAGAATAGCTCTATCTCGATAAGCACTGAATTTATCTTCAGATGGAGACTCTACAAGTCTGAAAGCATCATCTACAGTAAGAAATTTAGGCAAGGCTCTCTTTATTTTTACTGATGAGACAACTCTTGCTGGATTTATGTCTATGATTCCCTCTGAATAAAGATACAAAAAAAATGACCTCAATGTGGAAAGTTTTCTTGCAACAGTGGTTTTTGTTTTACCTTTAAGTAACTGTTCTGATAGAAAACCTCTAATCAGTATAGGTTCAACTTTTTCTGGCTCTACTTTTACAAAATTGAAAAATTCCTCAAGATCACTTCTATAGGCTCTTAACGTATGAGGTGAATCGCCTTTTTGCAGGCTTATATAATTTAAAAAATCGTTTATATAACTTTTAATTTTGCTCACGCTTAAGAAATATTGTAAAATTCAATAATAAATTAAATCAACACTTTCAAGCTTGACATAAAGGCATATATTAGTTTATAAAATTTTGTTTTATCATTTTAGATTTAAAATAAAGGAGCTTTGAATGGGTAAAATAAAACTTGCAGTTGTTGGTGTTGGAAATTGTGCCAGTGCTCTTATCCAGGGAATTGAATACTATAAAAAGCATGGTGTTATAGACCATGTTCCTGGGTTAATGCATTTTAATCTTGGAGGATATTTCCCAGGAGACATAGAGATTGTGGCAGCTTTTGACATAGATGAAAGAAAAGTAAATAAACCAATTCGTGAAGCTATTTTTGCAAAACCAAATTGTACACAAATATTTTATCCTGATTTGCCAGATATACCTGTTAAGGTTTCTATGGGACCTGTACTTGACGGAGTTGCTGATCATATGAAAGATTATCCTGATGACAAAAGATTTATCCCGGCAAAGATAGAGCCTGTAGATGTGGTAAAAGTTCTCAAAGAAGCCTGTGCTGACGTAATGGTTAGTTATCTTCCAGTTGGTTCAGAAGAGGCAACAAAATATTATGCACAGGCAGCTCTTGATGCTCATGTTGCGTTTATTAACTGTATTCCTGTATTTATTGCATCAAATAATGAATGGATTAAAAAATTCGAAGAGAAAAATGTACCTATAGTAGGAGATGATGTAAAAAGTCAGATTGGAGCAACTATTGTTCACAGAGCGATAACAAAGCTATGTATGGACAGAGGGGTAAAAATAACAAATACTTATCAGTTAAATGTTGGAGGCAATACAGATTTTCTGAATATGTTAAATCGCAGTAGACTTGCTTCAAAAAAGATTTCAAAAACAGAAGCAGTTACAAGTCAGATCTGTCATAATATTACAGCTGATCATGTTCATATTGGTCCATCTGATTATATTCCTTGGTTAAATGATAACAAGATATGTTTTTTAAGAATTGAGGGCGAAATTTTTGGCAATATCCCAATCAATCTTGAGTTAAGGTTAAGTGTAGAGGATTCACCTAATAGTGCAGGTGTAGTTATAGATGCAATAAGATGTTGTAAATTAGCACGTGATAGAGGAGTGGGCGGATTACTTATTTCTCCGTCAGCATATTTTATGAAACATCCACTTACTCAGTATCCAGACGAGGAAGCAAGAAATATGGTGGAGGAGTTTATAGAAGGCAAGAGGGAAAGATAGCCTTGCTTGGTGAAAAATTCAGCCATTTTCTAGATAAACCTCTCAGTCCTTTAGCCAGAGTCTTTCCGTTTAATCCAAATTTTATTACTTTTCTTGGAATGATAATTACCGCATCTTCAGCATTTTTGATTCCTATCAGTCTTTTCTGGGGTGGAGTTATTATTCTTTTAGGTGGAGTTTTTGATATGCTTGATGGCATTATTGCAAGAGTGAATGGTAAGGTAACCAGATTCGGAGCTTTACTTGATTCAACTCTTGACAGAATTGCAGATGGCTTGATATTTCTTGGTATTGCATTGTATTTTTTTAAAATTTCAGATGACCTCGCTCTTTGTTTTAACCTGTTATGCATGATAGCTTCATTTCTGATTTCATATGTAAGGGCAAGAGCTGAGGGAATCGGAGTTTCCTGTAAGATAGGAATTATAGAACGACCAGAAAGACTTATTTTTCTTGCTTTTGGATGTCTAACAGAATCTCTGTATCCTGTGATTATTATTCTCACAGTGCTGAGCTGGATAACTGTTATTCAGAGAATTATTTATGTAAAAAAGCAGTTAAAAAATTTGCCGGGGTAACATTTAAAATGTTATTCTTTTTAAAAGGAGGCGTAAATGAGTGAAACATTGGTAATTCTTTTAAGTATTGGATATTTTCTTGCTACGCTTAGTCTCATTGCAGCAGTTATTTTTCTCATTGTCGTGGTTGTTGAGCTTAGAAGAGGAATTAATGCATTCAAAGAATTTCTTATTTCTACAAAAATAAAATTAGAACCAGCTATTGATGATGCTCATGCATCAATCAAAGGAATTCGTTCATCCATTGATAATGTAAATGAAGTTACTGAAAAGATAAGACTTCTTTCTGAAACAGTAGAAAAATTTATTTTAATTGTTTCAGAGTTTATTAGCACTTTTGATAAAGTAAAAAGTGCGGTATCTTTAAAAAGAAGTGCTTTAAAAACTGCCATAAGGGTGGCTGCATCTGTTTTTATTGAAAATCTTAAAAAAAGGAGGTAAATAAGATGGAAGATGACAGAGGATTCAGCACAAAATCGGTATTTTTATCATTTCTCCTTGGTGGAATACTTGGAGCTGGAATGGCACTAATTCTTGCTCCTCAATCTGGAAGAGAAACAAGAGGAAAGATTAAAGAAACAGCTGACGATGTAAAAGAAAAAGCACAAGTTTATGTCCAAGAAGCAAAGGGGAAAATAGTCTCTACCCTTGATAAAGCAAAGGAAACACTTGAAGAAAAAAAGTCAGCTCTTACAAAAGCGTTAGAGGCAGGTAAGGAAGCTTATGAAAAAGAAGTTTCCAAAGAAAAGGAACAAGAAGGATAATGCACGAGGCTTCTATAGCTTATGAGTTACTTAATATTGCTACAAGAGAGTGTGGTAGAAACGGATACAGCAAAATTCAATCAATTAAAGTTATCGTCGGCAGGGCATCAGGAGTGATGACTGATGCCCTGCTTTTTGCTTTCAATGTTTTAAAAGAGGGCACCCCTGCTCAAGATGCTGAATTAATTGTTGAGGAAATTCCAGTGAAAGGGCTTTGCAAAGAATGTGGCCACGAGTTCACAAGCAATGAATCCTATCTGGTTGTTGAGTGTCCTTTCTGTGGTAGTTTTTCATTAGAAATAGTCTCCGGAAGAGAGCTTAATATTACAGAAATGGAGGTAAATGATGAAAATTAAAGTTACAACGAGAATACTGGACGCAAATGACAGAATAGCAGAAGAGAACAAAAAAATGTTCAAAGATCTAGGAGTTTATGTTATAAATCTCATGAGTTCACCCGGTGCTGGTAAAACATCTCTTCTTGAAAGAACAATTCAGGCTGTTAAAGATAAAGTTAAAGTTGGTGTTATTGAAGGTGATATTACAGGAACAAATGATGCTGAAAGAATCGATAGACTGGGAGTTCCGGTCGTGCAGATTAATACAGAAGGAGCATGTCATCTAGACGCAAATATGATAGCTGATGCGGTAAAAGATTTACCTTTAAAAGAGTTAGATGTGCTATTCATTGAAAATGTTGGCAATCTTGTATGTCCTGCGGAATTCAAAGTTGGTGAGGACATGAAAGTAATGATATTGAGCCTTACAGAGGGAGATGATAAACCACTTAAATATCCATTGATGTTTCAGGAATCATCAGTTTTAATAATAAATAAAATTGATCTGAAAGATTTGCTTGATGTAAATGTTGATAAAATAAAAAAAGATGCTCTATCTCTTAATCCAAACATAAAGATTTTTGAAGTTTCCTGTAAAACAGGATATGGTATTGATGAGTGGACGAACTGGCTTATGACATCTATTTCATGAAAGAGGCATTAAAAGAGGCACAGAAGGCATACGAGAAGGAAGAAGTCCCAGTTGGTGCTGTTTTGGTAATAAACAATGAGATAGTTACAAGAGCTCATAATATAAAAGAAACAACAAATGATCCTACAGCTCATGCAGAGATTTTAGCGATAAGACAAGCTGGAATGATTCTAGGTGCATGGAGACTAACGGAGTCAACTCTTTATGTAACAAAAGAGCCATGTATTATGTGTGCTGGAGCATTGGTTAATGCAAGACTTAAAAGACTTGTTTATGGATGTGATGATAAAAAAGGTGGAGGAGTAAGGAGTCTTTACAATATTATTGATGATCCACGTCTTAATCATCATGTTGAAATTACAAGAGGCATTCTTGAAGACCAATGCATACACATTTTACAGAAATTTTTTAAAAAACTAAGAAAACATCAATAAATTGGAAACTTCTCACATAATGCCTGAACTTTTCTCTTCATATCTTTTATAACTGCATTATTTGAAACATTTTTAATCACTCTTTCTATAATCTCTGCTATTTCTTCCATTTCATTTTCACCCATACCTCTAGTTGTAACTGAAGGAGTGCCAATTCTTATACCAGACGTAACTGTTGGTGGTTTTGTATCAAATGGAATTGTGTTCTTGTTTACTGTAATACCCGCTTTATCAAGACCTTCTTCAGCTTCTTTCCCGGTAATATTAAAATTTGTAAGGTCAACAAGCATAAGGTGATTATCTGTTCCATCAGAGACAAGTTTGAAGCCTCTTTTTTTCAATGCATCAGCAAGAGCTTTAGCATTTTTAACAATGTTTTGCTGGTATTCTTTAAAATTATCTGAAAGAGCTTCATTAAATGCAACAGCTTTTGCTGCAATCACATGAACAAGTGGTCCACCTTGAATCCCCGGGAAAACACTTTTATCAATAGCCTTTGCATACTGTTCTTTACACATCACAACTCCGCCTCTTGGACCTCTTAATGTTTTATGAGTTGTTGTTGTGATAAAATCTGAATAAGGCACTGGTGATGGATGCACACCTGTAGCAACTAAACCAGCAATGTGAGCAATGTCAGACATAAGATACGCACCAATTTCTTTGGCAATTTCTGCAAATGTTTTAAAATCTATAATTCTTGGATAAGCACTTGCACCTGTTATGATTATTTTTGGCTTATGTTCATATGCAAGCTTTTTTACCTCATCCATATCAATATAACCTGTTTCTCTGTTGACACCATAAAAAACTGTTTTATATAGCTTTCCTGTAAAATTAACAGATGAGCCATGTGATAGATGTCCTCCATGTGGAAGACTCATTCCCATAATTGTATCTCCTGGCTGTAGGAATGCAAAATAAACAGCCATATTAGCCTGAGTCCCTGAGTGTGGTTGAACATTTACATGCTCAACATAGAAGAGTTGTTTTGCTCTGTCCTGTGCAAGTCTTTCAACTTCATCTGCATATTCACATCCTCCGTAATATCTTTTACCAGGATAGCCTTCAGCATATTTATTTGTAAAAAGCGAACCCTGTGCCTCCATAACAGCTCTGCTTACATAATTTTCAGAAGCAATCATTAAAATTTTTTCTGATTCTCTCTTTTTTTCTTTCCTTATTAATGAATAAATTTCAGGATCAACTTCTCTTAAAGGTTTCATTATCATTGACCAAGAACCTTCCTCTCTATAAAATTTATTTTTTCAAGCCTTTTTTCATGCCTTCCGCCTTCAAAAGGAGTGTTAAGCCAGACAGTTACAATTTCCTTTGCAAGGTCTTTTCCAATTACTCTTGCTCCGAAACAGAGAATATTTGCATTGTTATGAAGTCTTGACAGTTTTGCTGTGTACAGGTCATTACAAAGAGTTGCCCTTACATTTTTGAATTTATTGGCAACAATTGCCATGCCTATTCCGGTTCCACATATAAGAATTCCTCTATCCACTCTGCCTTCAGACACCTCCTGTGCAACTGCTTCGGCGTAATCAGGATAATCAGCAGAACAGCTCGAAGATGTTCCCATATCGATAACTTCAAATCCCATCTCCTTAATTAAAGGAGTTAATATCTCCTTTAGCTCAAATCCTGCGTGGTCAGCACCAATTGCAATTTTCATGTCAAGTATTATATATAATTTAAATGGTTTAAGTAAAACTTTTACATTATATTAGTGTTCGTAATAGCCTCGTTAAGAGATGGCATAAATCAGATTCAATTAAGCTATCTATTTATTAATAATTCTGATAATCTCCCTAATTCCCTTTTCTGCAATTGCTAATAGTTGTAATAACTGTTCTCTTGAAAACGGAGTTATTTCTGCAGTACCCTGTATTTCTACAAATTTTCCAGACTCTGTCATTATAATATTCATATCAACTTCCGCTACTGAGTCTTCAGCATAACACAGATCCAGTCTGGGTTCTCCTGCAACAATACCTACACTGATAGCTGCAATAGTTTCTTTAATTGGATTTTCAGCAATCATTCCTGTATGCATGGCCCTTGTAATTGCTTCTCTTAAAGCTATATATCCACCGGTAATTGAGGCTGTTCTTGTTCCTCCATCTGCTTCAATTACATCACAGTCTATCCATATTGTTCTTTCACCAAGTTTTTCAAGGTCAACAACAGATCTCAATGATCTTCCAATAAGTCTCTGAATTTCATGCGTTCTACCACCAATTCTACCTGCCGAAGACTCTCTAATCATTCTGGTTGGTGTTGAACGAGGAAGCATTCCGTATTCCGCTGTTATCCATCCTTTTCTCTGGTCTTTTAAGAAGGGTGGAACTTTATTTTCTATGGAAGCAGTACATATAACTCTGGTATGACCCAGCTCAATCAGAACAGAGCCATCAGCATTTTTGACAAATTCTTTAATAATCTTTATACTTCTCATTTCATCATTTTTTCTTCCATCAGGTCTCATTTTTCTCCCTCAAGCAATATTTTGAATATATTTTTTATTTCATGGTTTAAGAAAATTTCACCAATTTTTTTAAATCTATCAGGTGCATCTGTTACATAAAATATTTGAGAGCCAGAATCAGATTTTGTATTAATCAATCCATTATTTGATAATATCAGTTTTGTTTCCTGAGCTATTTCTTCAGCAGAATCAACAAGCTTAATTCCATCCATATATTTTTGAATAGCTCTTTTAAGCAATGGATAGTGAGTGCATCCAAGAATTAAAGTGTCAATTCCGCTATTTTTAAAATCCTTAAGATATCTTTCTACGACTAAATCAGTAATTATACCCTCTAGGATTCCTTCTTCAACCAATGGTACAAACAATGGACAGGCTTTTGAAATAACAACTATTTTTGGATTTAATGACTTTATTTTTTTGGTATAAGCTTCACTCTGAATTGTTGCTTCAGTTCCTATAATCCCAATTTTCTCATTTTTTGTAGTTTTTAATGCTGCTCTAACACCAGGTTCAATAACTCCAATAACAGGAATCGGTAATCTCTTTTTTAAAACTTCAAGACTTAAAGAAGAAGATGTATTACATGCTATAACGAGCATTTTTATCTGTTTTCTAAAGAGAAAGGCTGCACATTCAATAGAGTATTTTACAACAGTTTCAGCTGATCTAATTCCATAAGGAACTCTTGCTGTATCTCCAAGATAGATTAAATCTTCATTTGGAAGTAATTTGGCTATCTCCTTTAATACAGTTAATCCTCCAACGCCAGAATCAAAAATACCAATAGGCTTTTGTTGCATTAACCCTCCTCCATTATTTCTTTGAAAGATGATTGTAGGGAAATATGACCTGACAAAGTTTCAACTTCTTTACCATCGATAAGGATTTTTATATCATTTATCCATACAAAATTCTCTTTTAATGTCCTATAAAGGGATTTGAGTATGAAATATTCTTCACGCATGCTTTGAGGAGATGCAAATTTTTTTGAAAAATCTATATAAATTGTATTTTCTTTGTCTCTATATAATCCAAAAACTTTTGATTCTTTAAATGGTGCAGGTAGTTCTATTAAAAAAAATTCTAAAATTTTTTCAATGTTTTTTAGTTGAGCTTCATCTTCTTTAAAATAAATTTCTTTGCTTATTAAAGAATTTGAAGAAGGTATATATATTTTAAAGCTTTCTGTAGTTTGTTCGGCTTTATTTGGTTCAATAAAACGTGGTTTATCAGGCTTTTGAAATGAAAAGTAAACTATAATCGATATAGTAATAGTTATTAATATAATAGAAATAGTTAGGATAAGTTTTTTATTCATTGTTAGCCTTGTCTGATCTAGCTTTTTGTTTTAAATTTTGTTCAATTGTCTGAACAAATACATCTGTAATTTTATTTAAATAATCTTTATCAAAAATTAATGCCCTTTTAGGAATTTCTATCATTAAAGCAGGCACAGAGGATTCTTTAAGGACAGTTGCTGGTAGTTTTTCTTGATAGAGTGGTTCGGGAAAAGATTCTTTTAGTTTATTGATGAAAATTTTTATTGCCTTATTTTCATTTAGTAAAATTTTTGATAACTTTTCTTTTGAGATATTTTTCTTTGCTGGAGAAGTATAAATAATAAAGGATTCTGCACTTGATAAGTGAATACTTAAAAATAATAAAGGTTTTAATCTATTTTCAATTTTTATTCTTTCTCTCAATGATACTTCTTCATCAGAAGCTCTTGTAAGAACAGTTATTATTCCTTTCTGCGTTAGCTTTGACGCTAGTTCTTTTGCAATATATAAAACTATATCCTTTTCATTCTTATCTTTGAACTGTATTCCTGTGTCTTTTCCACCATGTCCTGGATCAATTAATATGGATACCATTTTAACTTTTTCTTCTGCGGGTTGTTCTTCAAAATAAGCATCTATTACCAGTCTTAAAGGATCTTCATATTTTAAAACTTTTATCTGTTGAATTTTTGATGTTTCAATAATAAAAGTATTAAGATTCTGCCTAACAGTTTTTAGGTCTTTTATTCTATCCTGCATAGACAGAAGTCTTCCTTCAAATTCAATTTCAAAAGACTCTGGAAAAGTAAGTTTTATCTTACCATTGTTTAGCAGATTTACATTAATTGAATGGATAATTTCAGGTCTTTCACATATAAAAACAAATCTATAAAAATTTTGATGTTTTCCTACTCTGAAAGTTACTTTCAAGACATCATCTTGAGCATAAACAGTAGTGGATAAAACAAAAAAAATCAGACATATTGTTTTTTTTATCATTTATCAGACTTCGGTGTTTTCAAATACTTTATTCCTGTAAAGGTTATAATTAAAGCAAATATTATTCTTAAATAGGCATCTGAAAGTGCATGAGCGATGTTAGAACCAACATAGGTACCAATGATTATCCCGGCAATTAATCCAGGGAGTAGTTCCTTAATGACATTGCCAAGTCTGAGATGAGTGTAAGCACCAACAATTCCTGCAGGAACCATACATAAAAGAGATGTTCCCTGTGCAATATGCTGTCCGTAGTTCAATATTAAAACAAGTGCTGGGACCATAACACTTCCTCCTCCAACTCCCATCATTCCAGCAAGAAAACCAGCAAAAACTCCTATAGCAAGCAGAATAATAACTTTAAGAATTCCTGTAATTTCAAAATGATATAAGTGTGCAAGATATGGTTTTGCAATAAGTATTAATGATGCAAATATAAGAAATGCTCCAAAAGCCCTTTTAAGTTTCCATTCTGGCAAACTGTGTGCAAATCTTGCACCTGTCCTTGCAGTAAAAATTGCTGTTACAGCGAGAATTAAAGATCCTATAACATCAACAGAGCCTTTCATCCCATACGCAACTGCTCCTGTAATACCAGTGAATACAAGAGCAAATAGGCTTGTGCCATGAGCTCTATGTTGAGTAATTTTAAACACTCCAACCATGAGCGGAATCATAACAACACCACCACCAAGGCCTACAAGACCACCAAAACAACCTGCTAAAAGTCCTATCCAGAGAGAATTTATTAACTGATTTTTCACAATCAAAAAATTTAATATTTATAAAATTAAAATGTCAAACTACTTTTTCTGCTGAAGCTCAAAGGCTTTCTTAGAAGTCTCAGCAGCCGCTTGAGCTTTTCTAGCAGCATCTTGAGCTCTCATTGCAGCAGTCTCAGATTCTCTTACTGCTTCTTCTGACTTTTTTAAAGCTTCTTTTGCTGTCCAGTTAACAGAATCAACCTTAGAATCAACTGTTTTAATATCTTGTTTTAGAGTTGAAATTTCTTTATTCATATTTTCAAGCTGTTTTTCAATTTTATCAAGTCTATTGTTGACTGGATCAATCTCTTCTTTTACATAGTCTTTTGTTGCGCAACCACTTAGAAAAATACAAAGTGCTCCAGTGATGATTAAAATTTTTTTCATCAGTAAACCTCCTCCTTAAGATTTTAATTTTGTTTTTATCACAAAAATTAAGAAAAAGTAAAGGGAAAATAATATAATAAAACTGATGAAAAAGTTTTCAGTTAGTATTTTAATTTTATTAGTAGCCTTAATTTTATGGCCCTCTTATGCCTACAGTCTTGAAAGTATTGATATGGAAATCCAGAAAAATAGTAATTCCCTAATTGTTAAAGCTCGTATTATTCCCTCCCAGGAGTTTGTTGAAGAGTTTAAAAATGGCCTGAGTAAGAATATATTCATATTAATAGAGCTTTATAGAAAATGGTCAATTATTCCTGATGAGTTTATTAGTGGTGTCCAGATACAGCGAATTTTGATTTCTGATCCTATAAAAGATGAATTTATTGTACAAAACGTAGAAGAACAAAAGTTAATTGAAAAAAGATTTAAAAGCTGGAAAGAAGCACTGGATTGGGCTTTAAAAATTGAACCTGTAAAAATTGTTGACATCCGCAACCTTGAAAGAGGTAAATATTACATAAAAATTACTGTTGAATCTAATATAAAAAAACTTCCTGCAGTTCTTGAACATCTTTTATTTTTCATACCAACATATGACAAAAAAATAACAAAAAAGTCAGGGAACTTTAGATTACCATGAAAGAGAAAGCTAAAAAATATTTTTTCCCGGTTTTCCTTGTAGCATTACTTTTTCTTGTACTTGCCTTTGAAATATATCTTTTAAGGTTACCACCTGAAGAAATTCCAACAAGATTTATAATTGTTTCACTTTTTGTAATCAATATCATTTCACTTATAACTCTTGTTTTTTTTGTTATAAGAAGTATTTTCAAGCTCTATCTTGAAAGACATAGAAGAGTTCCTGGTTACAGATTCAGGATGAAAATTGTAACAGTTTTTGTAGGATTAGTATTAATTCCATCTGCACTTTTATTTGTTGCATTCAGCGGTGTTCTGGAAAACTCTATAGAGAAAATTTTTTCTAAATCAAATAGACAAGTATTATCCAAAGCTGTTTCAACAGTTAAGGCTTTTTATGATTTTGAAAAGGAAAGACTGCTTCAAATTCTCGAGGATTACTCTAAAGGAAAGCTTAAAAATATTCCTCGTGACATCACGATTGAAAAGATAGAAACGCCTTCAAATCAAATGCCTGATGTTATAGTAAGTGCTTTTCAAGGTAAGAAGTCATCACAGATAATTTCTTCTCCAAATGGAGATACAATTATAGCAGCACTGCCTACAAGAAATGGTGTTTATGTGGCGAAATTTGTTATCCCTCTTGAAATAACCACAAAAGTTGAGGATCTTAAAGAAGACTATGAAGAGTATCTTAAAGTAGGTTCTTTAAGAAAAGCTGTTAAGACCAACTATCTTTATTTTCTCAGTTTTCTGAGCCTTATAATAATATTTTTAGCACTCTGGGCATCATTAAAAATATCCCAAGAGATAACTAATCCTTTAAAAGAGCTCGTTCAGGCAACTAATAGAGTTGCAAGTGGTGATTTTAAGGTAAAGATTCTCTCACAAAGCACTGATGAAATCGGAATACTCGTAAATTCATTTAATGAAATGACAGAAAAACTAAATCAGGCTTATATCGATCTTTCAGAGAGAAATATTTTGCTTGAAAGAATGTTTTCCAATATTACTTCTGGCATTATGTTTATTGGATACAATGGAAATATTTTTAAAATAAATAAAGCTGGCGAAGAGATACTTCAAGTTTCAGCTAATAAATTAGAAGGTAGACACTATACGAAAATTTTGAATTTTGTTGAATCTGATGAGTTAAAAGACTTTCTTACGAAGCTTTCGCAGGAAAAAATCTATGAGATTTCAAAAGATTTAAATATTAAAATCAAAGGTCAAATCAAAATGATAAAGGCGAGAATTGTTTCATTACGTGAATTCGAGAAAGATAAAGCTTCAGGCATTCTGGTTGTATTTGATGATATTACTGAGATTGTAAAAGCTCAGCAAGCAATTGCATGGGAAGAAGTGGCACGAAGACTTGCCCATGAAATAAAAAATCCTCTGACTCCAATTAAGCTTGCAACAGAGAGAATCATTAAAAAATGGAAAAACAAAGATAAAGACTTTGATATAGTGTTTGAAAAATCCACTAAAACAATCATCTCAGAAGTTGAATCACTTAAAAATCTTATCAATGCATTTCAGAAACTGGGCAAACTTCCTGAGATAAAAAAAGAACCGATAAATCCTGTTAGTTTAATCGAAGATGTTATTGAGCTTTACAGAGGTTATAGAGATGTGAAAATAAATCTTGTAATTGATGGAGATATAAAACCTGTTTTACTGGATTATCAGGAATTCAAAAGAGTTCTGATAAATATAATTGATAATGCAATAAAGGCAATGAATGCTAAAGGAGAGATAACAATATCTGTTAAACTAAATAGTAGTCTTTTTATAGAAGTTGCTGATACAGGACCGGGAGTTGCTGATGAGATAAAAGAAAAGTTATTTTTACCATACTTTTCAAAAACTAAAGATGGCACAGGTCTGGGGCTTACAATTGCAAGAAAAATTATCACAGAACATGGTGGGCATATATCAGTTATGGATAACAAACCATGTGGAACAATTTTTAAAATAGAGGTGCCTGCTTGAAAGGTAAGATTTTGGTTGTCGATGATGAATTAGGAATTCTTGAGACTGTAGCTGGAATATTAGAAGATGAAGGATACAGAACGCTTACAGCAAATGATGCAGAGACTGCTTTAAATATTCTTGAAAGAGAAGATATAGACCTTATTTTTCTTGATGTATGGCTACCTGGAATGAATGGAATTGAGGCAATAAAGAAAATAAAAGAGAAAAACGCTGATATTCCTGTAATTATGATTTCAGGACATGCAAATATTGAAGTTGCTGTTCAGGCTGTAAAGTTTGGAGCATTTGATTTTCTTGAAAAGCCTCTTTCAATGGAAAGAATTATTCTTACCACAGAAAGAGCATTGCAATTTAAAAACCTTGAAAAGGAAAATATAAATCTTCGTAAAACTATCACAAAAAGCTATGACCTTATAGGAAATTCTTTAACAATGCAAAATATAAAAGCTCAGATTGAAATGGTTGCAAAGGGAGATTCGAGAGTTCTAATACTTGGAGAAAGCGGAACAGGCAAAGAACTTGTGGCAAGAATGATTCATTCATTAAGCCTGAGAGCAAATGCACCTTTTATTGAAGTAAACTGTGCAGCAATTCCTCAGGAACTGATTGAGTCTGAACTTTTTGGGCATGAAAAAGGAGCTTTTACAGGTGCAATAGATAAAAAAATCGGAAAATTCGAACTTGCCAATGAAGGCACCCTTTTTCTTGATGAAATTGGTGATATGTCTTTACTTACTCAGGCAAAACTTCTGAGAGTAATTGAAACTCAAAAATTTCAGAGGGTTGGTGGAACAAGAGATATAACAGTGAATGTAAGGATTATTTCAGCAACTAACAAAGATCTTACGGAAGAAATAAAAAAAGGAAATTTTAGAGAAGATCTTTATTACAGGCTTAATGTCGTTCCAATTCATATACCTCCCTTACGAGAAAGAAAGGATGATATTCCTGAACTTGTCAATTATTTTATAGATGAATTCAGCAGGGGAAAGGGCTGGAGAAGAAAAAAGATTAACGATGATGCAATGAAAGTACTTCAAAGTTATACCTGGCCAGGAAATGTTAGAGAATTGAGAAATGCAGTGGAACGATTGATGATTATGACAGATTCTGAAATTATTGGAGTTTCAGATATGAAAAATATGGGAATAATACGAGAAAGTGCAAAAGAAGAAACTTATTTTTCTTTCAGCAGTTTAAGAGATGCAAGAGATGCATTCGAACGAGATTTTATTATAAAAAAGCTCAAGGAAAATAACTGGAATATGACAAAAACAGCAGAAATAATAGGGATTGAAAGAAGCAATCTTTATAAAAAAATAAAATCTCTTGGAATCAACCTTCCGAAAGAATTTTCAGAAAATTAAAAGGAGTGAAGAATGTTTACTGTTGTTATTGTTGGAAGGCCTAATGTTGGTAAATCAACACTCTTTAACAGAATGATTAAGTCTGATACTAAATTAAAAGCAATTACAGATAAATTTCCAGGAGTTACAAGGGATATAAACTACGGAGTTGCGAGATTTGATAATGCAGAATTTAATGTGGTTGATACAGGAGGATTTTTTCTTGAAGATAAAATTGAAGATATTATTCACAGGCAGATGCTTGAACAGATAGAAATGGTGATTTCCGATGCAGACCTGATAATTCATCTTCTTGATGGGAAAGAAGGCTTACTTCCAGATGACATTGAAACTGCAAGAAAGTTAAGGCAGACAGGTAAAAAAATTTTCTGGGTTGTCAATAAAATAGATGATCCCTCAAAACTAAACAGGATGTATGAGTTTTTTAGCATAGGAACTGATGAACTTATACCTGTTTCAGCTGTTACAGGTTACGGTTTTGAAGAACTCATTAATAAAATTATTGAGATAATTCCAGAAACTCCGCAAACAAAAAACTCTCAGGAATTTATTCCAAAGATAGCTATTGTTGGAAGGCCTAATGTTGGTAAATCAACAATTATAAATGCCTTGCTTGGCAAAAAAAGAATGATTGTTAGTCCAGTTCCTGGAACCACAAGAGATGCTGTTGATTCATTATGCACTTACTATGGGAAAAAATATTTAATAATAGATACAGGAGGAATAAAAAGGCTTTCTTATTACAAAAAAGACATCGAAGCATCAACTTTTGTTGAAAAACTATCATATTTTAAAGCGTTAAAAAGTATTCAAGAAGCTCATATATGCATTGTTGTTATGGACGCGGCAGATGGGATTGTTAATCAGGACCAGAAGATTGTCGGAATGGTGACAGAACAAAAAAAGGGGTTGATAATATTACTAAATAAATGGGATTTAATCCAACCAGAAGAACGAGATAGAAAAGTTCGATATTTTGCAGATGAAATAAAACGTAAGCTATGGTTTATTGATTATGCTCCATATTTGACTGTATCAGCAATAGATAAACGAAGACTTACAAAAATATTCCCGCTTATTGATCAGATTCTTGAGGAATACAAAAAAAGAGTATCAACCGCAGAATTGAATAAACTTTTTAATGAAAAATTAAAAGATGTAATCCTGCCATCCAGTGGAAAAGAACTGAAGTTTTACTATATAACTCAGGTTAGTATAGAGCCACCCACGTTTGTTGTTTTTGTGAACGATGACCTGGCAGTTAAGCAACATCATATTAAATTTCTTGAAAAACTCATCAGAGAAACTTTTAATTTTAAATTCACTCCAATAAATATAAAACTCAAAAAAAGAAAATAGCTTTTATGTTAAAATAGATAACTATGCAAAAAATTCTTGTTACGGGCAGTGCTGGTTTCATAGGATGGGCAACTTGCAGATTACTTTTAAATAAAGGTGCTACAGTCATTGGTATTGACAATTTAAATGACTACTATGATCCTAAAATTAAAGAGTTCAGACTCGCAGATCTTAAAACTTTTCAGAATTTTATTTTTTATAAAATAGATATTGAATTCTTTGAAATTTTAAAGAACATTTTTCAACTACATAAAATAGAAAGCGTTATAAATCTTGCTGCAAGAGCTGGGGTAAGAGCTTCAGTAGAAAATCCATGGGGATATCTTGATACAAATGTAAAGGGAACAATTAATCTTCTTGAATGTGTTAAGAATTATGGGGTTAAAACTTTTGTTCATGCTTCAACATCAAGCGTTTATGGTGATACAGATCAGATGCCTTTTAAAGTATCTGATAATACGGATAAGCCCCTTGCTCCATATCCTGCCTCTAAAAAATCTGCAGAGCTCTTCTGCTATAGCTATCACTATCTTTATGGTGTAAATACCATAATTCCACGATATTTTACTGTGTATGGGCCTTTTGGAAGACCGGATATGAGTATTTTTAGATTTATAAAAAAAATTGATGATGGAGAACCAATTACTGTATACGGGGATGGCAAACAAAAAAGGGATTTTACCTTTGTAGAAGATATAGCAGAGGCTACTGTATCATCTTTGAATCTGGAAGGTTATAAAATTTTTAATCTTGGCAATGATAATCCTGTTGAACTAATTTATGTAATAAATTTAATAGAAAAACTTCTTGGGAAAAAAGCACAAATTCAATGGCAACCAAGACATCCAGCAGATATTTACGCCACATGGGCAGATATACAGGAGGCAAAAAATTTTATTGGATGGTCACCAAAGGCTTCTATAGAAGAAGGGATAGAAAAAACAGTGCACTGGTTCAGGGAAAATAGAGAGTTATTAAAGAACATAAAGATATAAAGGAGGGAATGAAATGCAGAGGATTTTAGTAGCCCATGATGGTTCAAAAGCTTCTGATAAAGCATTGAGAAAGGCTCTCGAGATTGCTTTAAGCATGAATGCTTCTCTTACCGTGCTTGCTGTTGTTCCAGAGCTGTATCTTACAGAACTCTCTGATGCTGATAGACAGAGAATTACAGAAGTGCTCAAGAGAGAAACAGAGGAAAATATGGAAAGAATAAGAAAAGCTCTTTCAGGAAAGCCAATTGAGATTAAATTTCTTGTTAGAGAAGGAGATCCTGCTGAAAAAATCCTTGAAACAGCTCATAAAATGAAAGTTGATCTCATTGTTACAGGTTCTCATGGAAAGCATGGCACAAAAAAATTTTTAATTGGTAGTGTTTCTTCAAAGGTTGTTGAGTACTCCAAATTTCCTGTTCTTGTTGTTAAATAGCCGGAGAAAATATTTTTATTATTTTTTTATTGATTTTTTTATTCATATACTTACTTATCAACTGCTGTTTGTGTACTATTAGAATTGCTACCTTACTAATTATATTAATGTAGAGTTATAAAAAATAAAAATCCTCTAGAAAAATTATACGATGCTTCCTCAGCTAAGTTCCTGACAGGGCTACAAAATAAAAACACCTTTGATAAATGAATATAAAATTTTAAAACATGTATAGTAAAACTAAATGTTGCTGCATACACTTATATTTTTTAAAATACATGCTATTGCTAAAGTTTGAAATTTTTATCTGATAAGCTACGTCAATGAAACAACTGTTGCAGTATGATGGACAAATAGGTTACACTTTGATTATATAAAATCTAATAACGTTTTTAGGAGGAGCGCATGGATACAGCATTAGTAGAAAAAACACGTGGTATAGATACAAAAATTCTCCAGCTTGTTACTTTTACTTTAGGTGGCGAAGAATATGCTGTTGATATTCTAAAGGTTCAGGAAATAAATAGGATGAAAGAAATAACAAGAGTTCCAAATGCTCCTTACTATGTAGAAGGAGTTATAAATCTTCGTGGAAAAGTTATTCCAGTTTTAAGTTTAAGAAAAAAGTTTGGACTTCCTGAAGAAGAAGATACATCAAAACAGAGAATTATGATAATGGATATTCAGGGTGTAACAATAGGATTAATTGTTGATTCAGTTTCTGAAGTTTTACGAATTTCTACTGATATAGTTGAACCACCTCCTCCTATGACCTACTCTGTCAGCTCTGAATTTATCTGGGGGATTGCAAAGCTTGAAGATAGACTGATTATTTTACTTGACATGGACAGACTAATCGGCAAAGAAGAAAGCACAGAAATGGTTGAATCTGCAGAAAAAGCGGCTATTGAGAAATAAGTATCTTACTTAATGGTGATGTCCTCTACCACGCCAACAAGGCTTCATAAATTCATCACGGAATAGATATGTTTTACCGGTTGAAAGATTTTGAATCTCTCTGGCTATAAGAAAAATCTCCCCTTTTCTTGAGAAAAACTTTGCTCCACGAACAACAACTTCATCGCCTATGCTAATTTTTATTTTTTCCTGATCAAGATACCATGCTGGAGCTGTAACAATGCTATAAATTCTATCTTTTTTTAAAACTTCAATGACAACAGGCCCACGAATTCTCAGTACTATATCAACAACTTTACCTTGAATTAATATTTCAGTATTTGGATCATAACTTTCTTCCCAGCCTTGAGCATTTGCAAAGGCCGGTATGGATAGTATCAAAATTATTATAATTATTCTCATTGTCTTTATCTATTTATTTTACATAAAAAAGGGGCAGAAAGCCCCTTTTTTACCAGCATCCTTGTCCGCATCTATATCCGCCGTGACCCATTCTACCAAAACCATAACCATATCCAAATCCGTACTCATGAGCTTTTTTCTGAAGCTCTGTCTTAAGTTTTGCCATTTCCTGTCTTTTCTGAGAAATTGCATCCCAGTCAGGATTTTGTTGGGCAAAAAGCTGTGCAAGCTCTCCTCTAAGTTGTAGCATTTTCTGTCTAATCGGAGCAGTGTCATTGTAAAATTTTTGAGCTTTCTCAGGATCAACAGAACCATAAGCTGGGCAGTTATAACCATAACCTCCAGATCCTGGTCCTGCACCCTTCCATGCATATGATGTTGTAGCAATTAATCCAATAACAAATAGAGCAACTATAGCTATCATCATTGTTTTCTTCATTTCTATTCACCTCCTTTCATCGGTTGTTTTGTTATTCCAGATATAAATCAATTTACATGCCAGGTTTAAAAATGCTAGAAATTAATGATATCTATTAATATTTTTATTGAAAGATGTTATTATTTTTGCAAAAATTGCATCAATCTTTGCAAATTTTGCAAAGTTCGTTAGAAATACGAGCAAAGTCATCAATTGAAAGTTCCTCAGCTCTTTTCATTGGATCTATACCAATGTTTGAAAGAAACTCTTTTGATTCATCGATAATTGATATTAAGGAGTTGGAAAGCATTTTCCGTCTCTTACCAAAGGCTAATTTTATAACTCTAAAAAATAGCTTTTCATCAGTTACCTCTACAGGAGGCTTCTGTCTTCTGTCCAGCTTTATTACTGCTGATGAAACATCAGGTGGAGGTGAAAAATAAGTCGCAGGGATATAAAACTTGATCTCTGGCTCTGTAAGATATTGAGTAATAATGCTTAAAGCAGAGTATGCTTTTGTGGAAGGTTTTGCCACCAATCTTTCAGCAACTTCTTTCTGGATTGTCAGTGTCATGGATATAAGATTTTCTGCTTCAATAAGCCTGAAAATTAGAGGTTTAGTTATGTAGTATGGAATGTTAGCAACTACCTTAAATTGTCCTAGTTCTTCATAGTAAACTTTGAGAGCATCTTTATTAATTATCTTTAAATTTCTGGTTAATCCAAATCTTTCTCTTAAAATTTTATAGAGAACCGGATCAATCTCAATTGCAATAACTTCTCGTGCATTATTAAGGAGTAACTCCGTTAAATCACCCATTCCCGCACCAATTTCAACAACTATGTCTTCATGAGTCAGTTGTGCAATTTCTACTATTTTTTGAAGAATTCCTCTATTTCTCAGGAAATGTTGACCGAGTCTTTTACCCATGCCTGAGCTTTATGGAGTCTATTCTTATTTTAAGAGTCCTGTTTTTGTAATAAACTGTGATATTAGAAGGCATTGTTAACGAAAAATTGTCATCTGTTCGAATTTTGGTATATTTGTCATATGTTATTAAAACAGGTTCATTTTCAATGACAAAACTCTGTTTGACAGGCATAAAACCATTTTTATTTAAAACAATCTCTCTATCTTTATCTTTTAAAATAAAATTGTCTTCATTTTCAGTGACTTCAAAATCACCATCCCACCACATAAAACCTTTTCTTATACCGACAGTTAGTTGCTTTATTTTATCTTTTTCAACTCTCAAATTTGATGATACTTCTCCATCCTTTTCATAAAAATCTCCTGCTGGAAAACCAAGGTAATAAACACGAAGAAACGTTTCATTTTTATGGATTTTTAATGAAGCATCACCATTAAGAGAACTACCTTTAGTTTTGTAATCAAGACTTAAAGAACTTTCAAGAATAGCATAACTTTTCATCTTTTTAATAAAATCTTCCAGACTTGCAGCGTGAAACTCTTCAAGCATCACTGGTTTTTTCTCAGCACAACCAAAAGATACAAATAAAATAAAGCTAACTGCTAATAATCTCAATAAGTTCATTTATAGACCTCACCCCTTTGATTCTTAATCTGAAGGTATCTTTTAATCTTTCCATGTTACTTTTCGGAATAATTGCGACTTTCATGCCTATTCTTGATGCTTCTCTCAGTCTTATTTCTGTTTGCGATATTGCGCGCACTTCTCCACTTAACCCAATCTCACCAAATACAACAACGCCTTCAGGTAAAGGGGTATCTCTGAAAGAAGACACGATTGCTGACACAACTGCTAAATCCTGAGCAGGCTCTGTAATTTTCAATCCACCAACGACATTTATAAATATATCTGCTCCCTGAAGATTCAGTCTGCCGCGCTTCTCAAGAACCGCAACAAGAAGGTTCACTCTCTGATAGTCAACGCCAATAAAGTTTCTTCTGGGCATGCCAAAATTTGATGGAGTAACCAATGCCTGTATTTCAGTAAGTATTGCTCTGGTACCTTCAATTGTTGCTGTAACCACAGAACCACTACTATTTGCATGCTCTGAAAGGAAAAGAAGTGAAGGGTTTGTAACTTCCTCAAGCCCCATCCCCGTCATTTCAAAAACACCAATTTCATTGGCAGGACCAAATCTATTTTTAACGCTACGAAGGATCCTATATGCATAACCTCTATCACCTTCAAAATAAAGAACTGTATCAACAAGATGCTCTAGAACTCTCGGGCCCGCAATTGCTCCTTCCTTAGTCACATGTCCAATGAGGAAGACAGGTACTGCAGTTGTTTTCGCTAGATGCATAAATTTAGTTGCAGACTCTCTTATCTGACTTACTGAACCAGGGGCCGAAACTGCATCTTCTGTATAAACTGTCTGAATTGAATCAATAATAATAGCTGCAAAATCATCCTGTCTGGCACATTCAATAATTCTCTCAACAGAAGTCTCGCTTAAAAGAAAAATATCTGGTAAATTTATTTTAAGTCTTTCTGCTCTTAGTTTGATCTGGGAAAGTGATTCCTCTGCAGATACATAAAGCACTTTCCCGAATTTGGCAATACTACTGGATGCCTGAAGCAGAAGAGTTGACTTTCCAATTCCAGGATCTCCACCAATCAAAATTAAAGAACCTTTAACAATACCACCTCCTAACACTCTATCAAGCTCTCCGATGCCAGTTGAAATTCTGTCTGTAACTGACAGTTCAACAGAACTTAATGATAAAGGTTGAGGTTTATCCATTGTGTTCAGCGTATGTTTCTTTTCTTCTTCAACAACTTCTTCTATAAAACTATTCCAGGCACCACAGTCAGGACACTTTCCAATCCATTTTGGAGAAGCATATCCGCAATTTTGACATTGAAAGACTCTTTTCAACTTTATCTTCATGAGTTAATGATAATTTATTTTAATTAGTTTTTACAAAAATTCAGGCTATCAAGACAATAAAATATTGCATGATTCAGTATAAGAGGATTTACAATAAAAACAATCTTATAAATAAATAATTGCCATAAGCATTGCACCTGTGATTGCACACATAATTAAAGCAGGAACAAGTACTGCTTTTATAAACTGTGCTTCTTCTTTCCCTCCAACTCCTATTGTAGCTGCAGCATTTGTAATTTTTGAAGGAGTAATTGCTGATGCTATACCTCCACCCACAGCATGAGCTGCATAAATCCACATGAAAATGTTTGATCCAACTGTTGCATGAGTTGCCTCCCACTGAATTTTTGCAAACAGAACATTTGATGCTGTCTCACTTCCACCAACAAATGCTCCAAACAAACCTAAAAAGGGTGCAGTAAATGGATAAGCTGAACCAAAAATATCTGCCAGAGTGGAGCCTATTATTATATCCATATTATACTGTCCAAAATACCGAGATTGAACAAGCCTCCCATCCACAACTTCCATTGCAGACCATGCCATAATAAATGCAACCGCGAAGAAAAGAGAATAAGCAAGAAATGGTCCCCAAATTCGTTTCATCCAGAGTTTAAAAATATTATTTAGTTGGGTAGTTGTTGGTTTCAGCATAAATATTGAAAAAATTGACACAACCATAATCCAGAACCAGACATTTCCAAAAATGTTTAAATCTTCTGTTTTGTCAGCGATAATCCTTACAACCTCTGTTTGTCCCAGAATATTTTCAAGTTTCATTTTTATAAATGGGATATTTACAATAAGAGAAATAATTATCAAAAGAATAAACGGCATACATGATTTAAAAACCTTTTTATTAAAGAATGATTTAGTGACTATTTCTTTATTGTTATTCTTTCGATAAATGATGTAAACCGCAAGCATTGTAATTAATCCTGAAACAATTCCTATTATCTCAACAGGAAGAATCCTGAAAATGCTGATAACCAGAGCAGAACCAGAAAGCACCAAACCTGCAATTAATGCTGCTGTCCAGTGTTTCTTTGCTGCCTCTTTGCCGCTAACAACTTTAAGCATCAAAAAGGCAAACATAACAGATATAACAGGTAAAAGAATCGTCACTTTTAACGTATAATCCCATATAAAATTATTGATATCTGTTATTCCTTCAGGTTTAATGCCGAAAGCCATGGCAACTTTACCTGGCAGTGTCAGTGGAATTGTAAAAAGAGAGAATGAAGTCATGGGTGCATAACATAGAACGCTCACTCCTATAGCTGCGATGGGAGTAAATCCAAGTAATAAAAAAATAGGAGGAAACATTGCGGGAGTTACCATCCCAAGTGCTGTACTCAAAGAACCAAAACCCATTCCAATAAAAAGAGTCTGTTCTTCTTTGTTTCTTGCAATTCCTTTAACATATTCAATAATTTGTTTTAATGCTCCTGTTTCGTTCATTAAAAATATCAAAAACATCGTGAAAATAACAGCTAATGATATACCAAAAGCTTTAACAACTCCTGTAAGAGTAGCACCCAGTACAACATTCAAAGGAGTTTTAAAGTAATAAGTTGCTACAAGTACAGCAAAAAGCCAGCCTACAACAGAAACAAAACTTCCTGAACGATTAAAAATAAGTATACCAATGAGCACAAAAAAAATTGGAGAAAGGGCTAAAAAGAAATCAAATAAATTCATTTTGTCTTCTCCCTGTAACTATTTGAAAAAATTCGAAACTTGATAGTTTAAACTATTTTTTATAATAAAAATCAACCCATGTTATAATGCTTAGGTAAGAATTTAAGGGAGGATTTATGAATCGTACAATTCTAGCTATTTTAAAAATTCTTTCAAAAGAAAATAAGATAATAGGTTCAAAAGAAATTGCAAAACGGCTTAAAATGCACGGAATTAATCTTTCAGAAAGAACTGTCAGATATCATTTAAAAATTCTTGATGAAAGAGGGCTAACAAAGGCTTTTGGCAAAGAAGGTAGAATCATTACTGAAAAGGGCAGAAAAGAACTCGAAACTGCAAGCACAGTAGAAAAAATAGGTTTTATAATAAATAAAATTGAGACTTTAAGTTATTTATCTGATTTTAATATAGACGCTCTTACTGGCAGATTAATATTAAATATTACTTATATTCCTGAAAGCAAACTAAAAAAAGCTTTAAAGGTAATGGAAAATATTTTTCAATCGCCATATGTGATGAGTGACAAAATACTCTTTCTTGAAAAGAATAATGAATTCATTATTGTCCCAGAGGAACATGTATGTATAGGTACCGTATGCAGTGTTACTCTTAATGCGATATTGTTGAAGCATGGTATTCATATTATTTCAAAATTTGGTGGAGTCCTTGAAATAAGAGATGGAAAACCATACAGGTTCGGAGCTCTTATAAGTTATGATGGCACATCTCTTGATCCCCTGGAAATATTTATACGAGGAAAGATGACCGATGTAATGGGTGCAATTAAAAATGGCTCTGGAAGGGTTCTGGCAAGCTTTAGAGAACTTCCTATTGTATGTCTTGATAAGGTTAAAGAGATCTATTCAATAATGCGACAAAAAGGGTTTCAGGGTATACTCATGTTCGGTGAACCAAATCAGCCCTTACTTGATATTCCAGTTGGAATGGACAGAGTTGGCATTATAGTGGTTGGAGGTTTAAATCCTATCGCTGCAATTGAAGAAAGTGCTATTCGGACATATACTTCAGCTATATCTACACTCTATGACTGTCAGGACATGGTTGATTTTAAAAAAATCATTCAAAATTTTAAGTAAATGCAAGTTATAACCACTCATCTTAATGCTGATTTTGACGCTATAGCATCCTGTATGGCAGCAAAGAAACTCTATCCTGACGCTCATATTGTCCTACCAGGTTCAATGTCAAGAAGAGTTAAACTTTTTTTTGATAGTTTTAAACCATTTGAAATAAAAAAAATAAAAGAAATAGCAACAGACAAGATTAAAACGTTAATAGTTGTTGATACAAGAAATCTTCAAAGAATAGGAGAACTTGCTCAACTTTTACAAAAAGCTGTAAAAGTGCATCTTTATGATCATCATCCAAAAGGAGATGATGATATAAAAGCAGACTTCGAAATTACTGAGCAGATTGGAGCACTTTCTTCACTTTTTACAGAGATTTTTCATAAAAAAAACATATCAATATCTCCTATTGAGGCAACATTGCTATGTCTTGGAATCTACGAAGAAACAGGTTGCCTTCTTTTTCCTTCAACTACAGAAAGAGACGTACTGGCGGTGGCGTATTTACTTAAAAGAGGAGCAAATTTGAATATAGTATCCCAATTTCTTAAAGAAGAGCTTTCTCGTAAAGAAATATCACTGCTTAATGAATTACTGAATTCTCTACAGGAACATTTAATTAATGGAATAAGAGTCCATATTGCTCATGGTATCATTGAAGAGCCTGAGGATGTATCACATATTGCTCATAAAATAATGGATGTTGTTGATACAGATGCTCTTTTTATTATCATTGAAATGGCTGATAAAATCTTAATAATTGGACGAAGCAACACACCTCAGGTAGATGTTGGTTCTGTATTAAACACATTCGGAGGAGGAGGTCATTGGGCAGCAGCCAGTGCAACACTGAAAGAAATGCCTGTAACTTTATTGATTGAAGAACTTCTTAAAAATCTCAAGCAACAGATAAAACCTCAGAAAATTGCCAGAGATTTAATGACAACTCCTGTAATATCAGTGCAATGGGATAAATCAATAAAAGAAGTTGAAGAGATGATGACAAAATATGGCATAAATGCAATACCAGTGCTAAAAGATGATAAATATACAGGAATCATTACAAGGGGAGTTGTAGAAAAGGCTATTTTTCATGGATTGAAAAGTTCTAAAGTGGGAGACTTTGCCACAACTGATGCTTATACCGCAGAAGAGGACACTCCTGTAATGGAAATAGAAAAAAATATGATTGAACTCAATCAGCGGTTTGTTCCTATTTTAAAAGATGAGAAAGTGATAGGAGTCATTACAAGAACAGATATACTGAGAAATCTGCATGAAGAACTGATAAGAAAGTTTAAGATTGCGCAACCAAAAGAACAAACTGAAGAATTAAGGCGAAATGTGACAAATTTAATTAAAGAATATCTTCCTGAAGAAGTCTATGAAATCCTTAATATTGCAGGAAATCTTGCCCAGGAAAAGGGATACGGAGCTTATCTTGTTGGAGGATCAGTAAGAGATCTTCTCATGCGACTGCCAAGTCCTGACATAGACATAGTCGTGGAAGGTGATGGAATTTTATTCGCTCATGACCTTTCAAAAAGAATCGGAGGAAGACTAACATCTCATGCAAGATTTGCAACTGCAAAAATTATGAAAGAAATTAAAAAGGATGGAAACATAAAGACAATTCATATAGACATTGCAACTGCAAGAACTGAATACTATGAATCTCCTGCAGCTCTGCCAAAAGTGGAGACTTCATCAATAAAAAAAGATCTCTACAGGAGAGATTTTACAATAAACGCTCTTGCTGTGAAACTCAACACAAAAGACTTTGGATTACTTATAGATTTTTTTGGAGGTCAAAGAGATATAAAAGATAAAAAGATAAGAGTACTTCATAACCTCAGCTTTGTTGAAGATCCCACAAGAGCTATAAGAGCCATAAGATTTGCTGAAAAACTAGGTTTTAAAATTTCTAAACACACGGAAAATCTTATAAAGCTTGCTGTAAAAATGGGTATTTTTGAAAAACTTAAAGGTCCAAGGCTTTATGAAGAGCTTATTTTATTATTACAGGACACAATGCCACAAAACTCAATAAAAAGATTGAAAGATTATGGATTGCTTAAAATAATTCATCCATCTCTAGAAGAAAAACCTATTTATCAAAACCTCGCTCGAGCATATGAGATACTCAGCGGCATAGATCTGTTATTTTTAAGGGAAAAATATCGAAAAGAGTTTATATATCTCATGGTTATTTTGAAAGACTTAAATATGAATGAAAGATTAGAACTTCTTGATAAAATATATGTTCCAGAAAACATTAAGGGGAAAATGCTTGACGATATACAGGCTGCTGAATCCGCTTTACAGAGACTAACTTCAGAAGACAGCGTTGAAATATACAATATATTGAAACCTTTAAATATAGAAACAATCATCCTGATGATGATTTATGCAAACGAAAGCCAGAGAAAATCTATTTCTCTTTTTTTTACAAAACTTAAAGATATAGTTCCTTCCATAACAGGTGAAAACTTAAAAAAACTTGGCATTAAACCTGGACCAGTATATAGAAAAATTTTTGAGGCGATTTTAAGAGAGAAACTTAGAGGAAGACTTCTATCAAAAGAAGAAGAAATAGAAT
The DNA here is from genome assembly GCF_000423865.1 of Thermodesulfovibrio thiophilus DSM 17215. Classification (NCBI taxonomy): domain Bacteria; kingdom Pseudomonadati; phylum Nitrospirota; class Thermodesulfovibrionia; order Thermodesulfovibrionales; family Thermodesulfovibrionaceae; genus Thermodesulfovibrio; species Thermodesulfovibrio thiophilus. The sequence goes on along the minus strand of NZ_AUIU01000001.1, from coordinate 16,031 downwards.
TTGTAAAAGAATATAAAAAAGCTCTGACGACTCATTAGTTTGACTAAACAAAATCAACAGGTTAAAATATCAAACTGTATGATCTTTTGGATTTTAAAAAAATTCCCTGAAAAATGTTTGCAAATCTAATTTATAATGCGAGAATTACAATTGAACCCTATTTTAAAAAATTTTAAAATTAAGTACAGATTTAAAGAAATTCTTGGAATAATTTTTTTAATAATATTCGCTCTGGGATTATATCTTCCTTATATAGAACTAAAAGAATTCCAGGGAGAGGAAGGAAGAAGAGCTCTTGTTGCCCTGCAAATGCTTGAAACCAGAAATTTTTTAATCCCCAATATTTTGGGAGAACCTTATTTCAATAAACCTCCCCTATTTTACTGGCTTCTGGCTTTAGTTTTTTCTATTACTAACAATTGTTCTGAATTCGTAGCAAGAAGTGTTTCTACTGTAATGGCATTAAGTGGAGCTGTTTTTTTAACCTTCATATGGAAAAATATTTTAAAAAATTCCAACATTAAATATTCTTTCTGGAGTCTATTAATTCCTGGACTAATATTTTTAACTGTACCAGAGGTTATAGACAAAGCTATTCGAGCTGAAATAGACCAGACCTACACTTTTATTATTACAGTATCTTTATTTTCCTGGTTTTATTTTTATGAAATTAAAAACAAAAAAAATCTCGGGTTTATTATAAGTGGATTCTTTCTAGGATTGGGGATTCTTTCTAAAACCTTTCAGGCTTTATCCTTTTTTTATCTGGCTATTGTTCCTTACTTTTTATTTCAAAAAAGATGGAAAGAACTTTTGAGTTTACCTCATTTATTGGGAATTGTTACGTATTTATTGGTCTTTCTACTCTGGGCTATACCTGTTAATTTTCAAATTGGATTCATTCCTTTTTTAAAAGCATGGATATCTGAATACCAAACTGCTGCTACAACAGCCGAGGTCCCCTTAATAGATCATTTAAGTAGCTTTACCATAGGGGTGGTAATAGGTTATTCTCCCTGGATTTTTTTTCTTATTTTTTACAAACATAAGGAATTTAAAAATTTTTTAAATCAATATCCTTCTTTAAAAAAAATAGCCTTGTTTTCTTTCTGTCTGTTTGCCTTTTCTTATTTTTTCTATTTTATTTTTGTTGGTTCAAGACTTAGATATATTCTTCCTTCAGCAGGAGGATTTGTCTTTTTAACATGTTTACCTGTTTTCTACTGTTTCATCCATAGTCATAGCTTCTGGAAATCAAGATTTTTTAAAACTTTTTATTATGGAATTATAGGCTTTTTAGTTTTAAGCTGTTGCATTTTGACAATCTATTTAATGGTTGCGAAACCATCACAACATATTCCTGTTTTTTTGATATTTAATCTCTTTTGTCTTTTTATTTTTAGTTTAATTTTTTTTATATCATCAAGACGAAAAAGTTCTTTTACTTTAATTTTTGCATTCTTAATACTGGCAGTATTTTTTGTTAAGCAAATTTATACTTCTTTTTATTATCCCTATCATCAAGCACACTTAAACCATTTTAGAAATGCAAGCTTAGAAATTGGAAATATTATAACTTCCGGTCAAAAAAAAGATAACTCTTTATATATCTGTAAAGAAATGCCTCATCATATTGTTTATTATTTAAAATATCGTTTTCATATTATTGAAAATATAATATATTCAAAATATTGTGATGAATCTTATTTTAAAGATTGGATGTTAGTTCCGAAAGTCTATCAATTATTTTATATAAACACTGAAAACTATAAGGTTTATCAGTTAAAAATAAGAAAAAAAGATTATTTATTGATAAAAAAACAGGGTAATTCATCTTAAATAAGATTTTTGTCTTTTAAAAAGCCTCTTTTTTATATATTTTTCGAAATTTAAAAAATCTTCATTTTTAATATAAGCATAATATTGCTGATAAAGCCTGAAAATAATGTTTCTTTCTTCGGAAGTTTCCAGCGTCCATTCCAAAGACATGGCTAATGTTGACAAATCCTTTAATCTCAATTTTTTATTAAGAGGTTTAAAATAAAACTTTATACCATCTAAATCAAAAATTCTTATTAAAGTTCGTTCTTCATCATACCAGAAATTATTATATTTAGTGTCTCTGAGATATATTCCTTTTTCATGAAGCATAAACAAAAACTTTACAAGTTCATTTAAAAATTTTTTATAGTTGCCATTTTCTTTAAATTCTACAATTTTTCTTTCTGTAATAAATCCGTTTGTTATAAAAGGATATATTGTGCCACCATAAAAACGTTTATTTTTAAGATATGCTTTAAAAGGAAACATATAAAAAACTCCAAGCGGTTTTATGAAAGGCACTTTTAATTCTTCTAAAAAATTAATGATTTTCAGAGTCCTTTTTGAACGATTACAGGTAAACGGCTTAGTAAGGTAGAGTTTTATAAAAATCAAAGGTTCTTGATTATAACAATCAATCAATACAAGATTTAAATTGCTTTTGCCACTTTTAATAATTTCTGGGGAAAAAATTTTGCCAGAAATATCTATTTTATTTAATATTTTTAGTTTATATTCCAGAAAGAATGTTGATAACGCATCTAACATAATTGTCCCAGGTTAATTGTTGTATTGTTTGCGAACAAATGTATGGATCAAAAGAAATATTCATAGCCTGTAAGATTTTATTTCTAAGATCTCCTTTTTCAAGATTTGTTACAAATCCGTTTATCCCTTCTTTTATAAATTCTTTACTGCCATCAAAAATAGATGTAATAACAGGGCTTCCTGATGCAAGAGCTTCTAAAGTAACCATAGCTCCTGGATCATAATAAGTTGGCAGAACTACCAGATCAGAAACCGCATAATATTTTTCTATCTTTCCAATTTTTCCTAAATAAATAATTCTGTTTGTAGATTTTCCGTTTACTCCTGCTATAAGAAGTTTTACATTTTCTGGAAGTTCATTCATTAATCCAAGCAGTAAAGGTAATCCTTTTCGTCTTGGATTATATCCTGTAAAAAGTATTAAATAATCTTCATGAGAAAAACCGAATTCAGTTTTTAAATTTGCCTTATTTTGTTTCAATTCAGGATTAAAACGATTGAAATCCAGTCCTAAATTACATATAAAAGTTTTAGAGTAAGTCTGAGGATAGTATTGAGATATAAGCTCTTTACCCATCCTAAATAAAGCGATAATCTTTTTTGCACTTTCAATTGACTCTTTTTCAACATTCAACAAAAATCTATATCGAGGACGTAAAAAATTTACTTTTTTAACAACAAAATTTTCTGATTTCTGTTCTATCCAGAATCTCTGCAACGGATCACAAAGTATTAAAAGATCAGAACCTGGAAATCTAAAAGGGCTTACAAGGTAATCATAATCAATGATTTTTAAGATTCGCATAGCCTGTTTTAAAAATAACCAGTATTTGAAAATACTTCCCCTGCCCTTTATTTTTATAGGATAAAATGAAATTTTATCTAAGATATCTTGAGGAAAATTTATTTTAGTGGCTATTATACCCACTTCATAACCATAATCCAAGAACTTTGTAGTCAGAATCGCTCCCATAGTTTCAGCTCCACCAAGACCAAATCCTATTTTAGGACGAATAAGAATGATTTTTTTCAATTTTAAATCTCTCCGCCTCTTTTTAAAACTCTGTCTGTATGCCTTTTAATAAGCCTTACTTTTAGGTCTATTAATTTTGCCAGAAATAATGAATTTTTAAACTCATTATTATAATTTTCCCAGAAAATGTTCCAAAAATTTAAAGCTTCATTTTGAAAATAGGTATAAAAAGAAAATTTAAGCTGCGCAAGGTCTTTAATAAAAAAATATTTAGAAAAAAAAGGATTATACTTCACTCGAGATATATCTATAACGATAAGTTGATCAAGATTTTTATTGTAATAAAAATGATTTAAATAACAGTCTTGATGAAAAAGCCCTGTTATATGAAATTCAGCTAAAAACTTAGCAATTTTAGAAATTAAAAATGCGGTTTTTGAAGAATCATTTTGAACTATCTCTAAAAAACCTTCTCCGTTTACTTCTTCAGTTCCTATCATGGCTCTTTTATCTTGTGACATTGTAAAAAATACAGGAACAGAAGTGGGAAAACCTTTGCTCCAGAGTAAAAAAATATTTTCCCACTCTTTTTTAGCTTCTTCTATATGAGCAAGATATTTTTTTATAAAAATTTTAGATCCATTTATTTGATAAGCTGAAACAATCCGATAACGTTTTTTGGTAAAAAAATAATGGTCTTGTTGATTCCAGAGAGCATCAAAAGAAAGAAGTCCTTTTTTCTGAAATAAATCAAAATATTGAAAATTAAATAACACTCCATTCTGATTAATAAACATCCTGTTTTTTATTTTACCAGAAAGATATTATATTAGTTTTTATTTTACCTAACGCACTGTGTAAAAAATAAGTTGAACTTACAACTGTCCCTTCATAAACTTTAGACATTAGGAAAATAAAAACAACGTATTGACAGTATTCTGGCAATACAGGTATCGATTTTATAAATCTAAGAGTTTCATACTTAGGTTAAAAAATAAGTTTAAACATTTATCCGGTTGCAAACTATTTTTATACTGTGTTAGAATTTTTTCTGTGTCGACAACTAACATTATTTTATCCGGTACAGGTGGACAGGGAATAGTTCTTGCAAGCCGAATTATCGCTCAGGTAGCATTCATAAGCGGTTTTGATGTTAAAGAGAGTGAACTTCATGGAATGGCTCAGAGAGGTGGAAGTGTTATCGGTCACGTAAGATTTGGTGATATAGTTTACTCTCCAACTATACCTGCAGGCATGGCTGATATAATGGTTTCTTTTGAAGAACTTGAAGCTTTAAGATATTTATATTTTCTCAAACCTGAAGGCATTATTATCTTAAATAGAAAAAAAGTTATTCCTGCCATGATTCAAGATAATGAATATCCTGACAACGTTGAGTTTTTAATAAAGAAACAAGGATTTAACGTTAAATATATTGATGCAGAAAAAATTGCTAAAAATATCGGTAATCCAAAAGTGGAAAACTCTGTTATTTTAGGATATCTGTCTATTTTTTTACCATTTAAAGAAACAGCATGGCATGAGGTAATTACAAAGTCAGTTCCGCCTAAAACAATTGAACTGAATTTAAAGGCATTTAATAAAGGCAGGAGGTTAGCAGAAGAAAATGCAATTCTGGAACAAAACAGCGGAAACTTTGACAAGACAGCAACTTGAAGAACTGCAACTTGAAAGACTTAAAAAAGTTTTAAAAAGAGTATATCAAAAAGTTCCTCATTATAAAAAGAAATTTCAGGATAGCAATATAAATGTTTCAAATATAAAATCACTCGATGATATTAAAAAGTTTCCATTTACCATAAAAGAAGATCTATTTGTGGACTATCCCTACGGATTATTGGCTGTTTCGCTGGAAAAGGTACTGAGACTCCATACATCAAGTGGAACAACTGGAAAACCCAAAGCAATATTCTTTTCCAGAAGAGATATTAATAACTCTGCAGAGCTTATTGCTCGTTGTCTTGTTATGACAGGTGCTACAAAAGGTGATATTTTACAAAACAGTATGACTTACGGGCTTTTTACAGGTGCATTTGTTATGCATTACGGAGCTGAAAAAGTTGGAATTCTTGTTATTCCTGCTGGACCTGGAAATACAGAAAGACAAATTAGTTTAATGAAAGACTTCGGCACTACAATGTTGCATATAACTCCAAGTTATGCACTCTATATTGCCTCTGTGCTTTATGATAAAGGCATTGATCCCAAAAAGGAGCTTAAATTAAAAAGAGCTTATCTTGGAGCAGAACCATTTTCTGAAGCAACAAGAAAAAAAATTGAAAATATACTCGGAATAGATGTTTATACCTGTTACGGGCTTACAGAAATGAATGGTCCAGGTGTTGGTTTTGAATGTTTATATAAAGATGGATTGCATATCTGGGAAGATAACTTTCTTATGGAAATCATTAATCCTGTAAATGGTGAGACGGTTCCTGAGGGTGAAATTGGAGAACTTGTTTTAACCACACTAAACAGAGAGGCAATGCCTCTTATCAGATACAGGACAAGGGATTTAACAAGAATTATTTCAGAACCCTGTAAATGCGGGAGAACTCATAGAAAAATTGCAAGAATTATTGGTAGATCTGATGATATGTTTATTGTTAAAGGAGTTAATATCTTCCCACAGCAGATTGAACATATATTAATGGGAATAAAAGGAGTTGCACAGAACTATCAGATTGTGCTTGAGGCATATGATGAAATGATAATTAAAGTTGAGATAGACAGAGAGCTATTTGATGGAAAGATTGAAAAACTTATCAGATTAAAAGATGAAATCATAGATAAAATACGTGCTGCTACTTTGGTTAAACCTAAAGTTGAACTGCTTGAGCCTGGAACTCTGCCTGCAAATGAAGGAAAAGCAAAGAGAGTGATCGATAAAAGAACTATTTAGGAGGTTTTAATGAATAAGCTTCATATTATTTCAGTATTTGCTGAAAACAAACCTGGCAGACTTGAAAAAATTACAAATGTTCTTGCTGAAGCAAATATAAATATACTTGCCTTTTCAATTACAAGTACTAATGGTTTCGGAGTAATCAAATTTATGGTTGACAGATGCAAAGAGGCATATCAACTTCTAAAAGAACGAGGATTTACTGTATCCCTCAACGAGGCAATAGGGATTGAGATGAAAGACCAGCCAGGTGGACTTCATGAAGTTGTTAAGGTTCTCTCTTCAAAAGGTATAAATATTGAAAGTGCAGCTGTTTATATTGCAGAGACAAGAAAAAAAGCATATCTTATTGTTGAAGTTGAAAATACTGAGAAGGCTATAGAAAGTCTTAAAGGTGAAAATCTGCGTTTTTTAACTTCAATACAATGAGGTAAATCAAATGATATGGAATAAAGAAGTTGAATGCATGCCTGAAGAACAACTTAGGGCACTTCAGCTTGAAAGGCTGAAACAAACAGTTAAAAGAGCCTATGAAAGAGTTTCATATTACAAAAAAATTTTCGATGAAATAGGCCTCACTCCTGAAGATGTCCGAACCCTTGATGATATTAAAAATATACCATTTACAAGCAAAGCTGATTTGAGGGAAGTTTATCCCTTTGGAATTTTTGCCTCACCATTACGTGATATTATAGAGATTCACATGTCAAGTGGAACAACTGGAAAACCAGTTGTGGCTGGATATACACGTCATGATATAGAGATATGGTCAGAGGTGACAGCAAGGGCTCTTACAATGGCCGGTACAACAAAAGATGATATCATTCAGAATTGCTATGGTTATGGACTTTTTACAGGTGGGTTTGGAGTACATTATGGCGCACAGAAAATTGGGGCAACAGTTGTTCCTGCTAGTGCTGGAAACACAAGAAAACAGATTGAAATAATGAGAGACTTTGGAACTACCATTCTTACCTGCACACCTTCCTATGCTCTTTATCTGGCTGAAGTTGCTCAGGAAATAGGCATACCGCCAACAACTCTTAAGCTTAAAGCCGGCTCTTTCGGTGCTGAGATGTGGACAGAGCAAATGAGGAACGAAATTGAAAAAAGATTTAATATAAATGCTTTTAATATTTATGGGCTTACAGAAATAATTGGCCCAGGGGTTGCACATGAATGTATTGAAAAAAAAGGTTTACATGTCTTTGAAGACCATTTTTTTATGGAAGTTATCCATCCTGATACAGGAGACCCTGTACCGGATGGGAAAAGAGGAGAGCTTGTTCTTACAACGCTTACTCGTGAAGGAATGCCCATGTTAAGGTTTAGAACAAGGGATGTAACTTCAATTATAAAAGAAAAATGCTCATGTGGAAGAACATTTGTCAAAATTGAAAGAATTCGTGGACGAACAGATGATATGATAAAAGTAAGAGGAGTTATGATCTTCCCATATCAGATTGAAAAAGCTATATTAGAAGTTCAAGGTGTTGAACCACACTATCAAATTGTTATTACAAGACCGCAATATCTTGATGAAATAGAAGTAATGGTCGAGGTCTCAAAGGATACTTTTTCAGATGAAGTAAGACATATTGAAAATCTCAGAAAAAAGCTCGAAAAACGCATCGAAGAAACTATCGGATTAAGAGTTAAAGTAACTCTTATTGAGCCAAAAAGTCTTCCAAGAAGTGAAGGAAAGGCAAAAAGAATAATTGACAAAAGAACTCTGATAGATTAGGAGGCAAACCATGAAAATAAAACAGATTTCTATTTTTCTGGAAAACAAAAGAGGAAGACTTTATGAAGCATTAAACGCACTCGCAGAGGAAGAGATAAATATAAGAGCGCTCTCGATTGCTGATACATCTGAATTTGGAATTTTAAGAATAATAGTTACAGATCCTGAAAAAGCAAAAGAGATTCTTGAAAAAAACGAGTTTACTGTTAAGCTTACGAATGTAGTGGCAATGGCAGTAAACGATAAACCTGGTGGATTGGCTGAAGCATTGAAGTATCTTTATGATGCAAACATAAATATTGAATATATTTACGCTTTTGTTGAAAAATCAGGACAAAAAGCAGTGGTTGTCCTGAGAACTGAAAATCTTGATAAAACAATAGTTGTTTTGCAGGAAAATGGGATTACTCTTTTAACATGGGAGAATGTTTTAGCTCTTTAGTTTTCGGCTAACTAAAACGCATGGTCTCTTAGCTATTACAACATTGACTCCTGAACTTTCCAGTCCTTTTTTTATAGTTTCAAAAGCTGACTTTTTATTGTATGGATCAATCAATTCAACAGAATCTACACCGCAGGCTTTACAAAGTTCCACAAGATCCAGTTTTTTTGTCTCCTCTCCCTTCACAGTAATACCAATTGAAGGTGTCGGTTGATGCCCTGTCATTGCCACTGCTGAGTTATCAAGAATACAAACAAGGATATTAGCTTTATTATAAACTGCATTTATCAATGCAGGTATTCCAGAATGAATAAAGGTTGAATCTCCTATAACTGCAACAACCTTTTTAATTCCCTGTGATGAAATACCAGCTGCCTTACTTATGCTAGCTCCCATACAAAGACATGTATCAATTGCTTTAAGCGGAGGATTGGCACCGAGAGTGTAACATCCTATGTCTCCTGCAACAAATGTGGGATTTGCTTCATTTAATGCTTTGTAAAACTCTCTGTGAGGGCATCCTTGACACAACATGGGAGGTCTCGGTATGAGTAAAATATCCTTTTTTACAGGAAAATTAATTTTCCCAAACAACTTCAGTACAGGTTCAGCCCCAAGCTCTCCCTCAAGAGGTAAGTCTCTTGAAAGTTTTCCTTTTATTTTTATGTTGTACTTCCTTACTAAATTTTCAACAAAAGGATATCCTTCTTCAAGGACCACTATTTCATCCAGGTTTTTAATAAACTTATAAATCAAAGCTTCATCTACAGGATAAGCAGAAATTTTAAGGATTGGAAAGTCTTCACCTATCTCTTTTGCATAGTTATAGGTAATGCCACACGCAATTATACCAACTTTACCATTACCAGAAAAAATTTTATTAAACTCATATTTTTCAATAAGTTTTTTAATTTTTTCCTGTTTTTTATTCAGTTCACAGTGAAGTCTCACTACATTTTTAGGAATTGCAAGAAGTCGTTCAGGATTCTTATTCAGGTTTATCTCTTTTTCAGCTTTAATTTTGCCTAAAGAAACAGGACTCAAACAATGAAGAAGCCTCGTGATACTTCTAATCATTATTGGAAGCTCCAATTCTTCAGATATATCAAAAGCTACATATGCCATATCTTTAGCTTCCTTGGCATCTGATGGTTCAAGGCATGCAATTTTGGCGAATGAGGCATAAAAGCGTGAATCCTGTTCATTCTGTGAAGAATAAGCACCAGGATCATCTCCAACTGCTAGCACAAAACCACCTTTTACTCCAAGATAAGCTGATGTCATAAATGGATCCGATGCCACATTAAGTCCCACATGTTTCATTGAACATAATACTCTTCTTCCAGTTAAAGAAACTCCATAAGCTACTTCGTACGCAACTTTTTCATTCACAGACCATTCTGCTTTTATTGAAGAATTTTTAGCAACATATTCAAGAATTTGAGTTGCAGGAGTTCCTGGATAAGAAGCTGCGTAAGAAATGCCTGCTTCAATTGCTCCTCGGGCAATAGCATCGCATCCTAACATCAGAACTTTTTCCATTTTACCTCCAATTAACAAATCAGTTTTTAATATAACATATATGAAATATAGCAATAAAGTTTAATAGTATTGATTGATCCAATGCGTTCAATTTTTGCTGGGGGTTGAAAAGCTCTGCTACTCAAACTGGAAAATTACTAATTTATTGTTTTCTAATCATATACGATAACTCAAGAAAAAAGTTAGTATTTACTCTATTGCAAAATTAAGGTAACTATGTAACTTTTCTCTTTTGCCCTATATTTTATTTTAAAACCTTCCTTTTTCGCAAAAGTTTCTGTTATTTTAAGTCCAATCCCTGAACTTTTATCTGTCTGAGCTATGTCGTTTCTAATTGCAAGCATTTTTTTTGTAAGCCTGATATGAATTCTTTCATCTGAATACTTAAAAGCATTTTCAAGAAGAAAAAAAACAATGTTATCAATGTTCTGTTTATTAGCATAAATATAGACATCTTTTAAGTTCTTGATTATGGATTTGTCTGTATTGATAAGTTCTAAATGCTTTTCTATGATTACTTTCAGATTTATTTTTTCTTTCACTATACCAATATTTTTAAAACTTTTTATTGTGTCAACTATTCTGTAAAAATCTTCCTGAAAATAATTATAACTGCTTTCAAGTCGATTAATTGCCTTTTCATCATGTGTTATTTTTAATAATTCAATATTCCCCTTTTGAATAGTAATAAAATTTCCAAATTTATGGGATACTGTTAATAATATAAGTTCCAAGAAGTTTTTATAATCTCTTTCATGCTTCGTAAGTCTATTGATTACTTGATATAAAATAAACATCAAACTTAACACAAGCAAAAATTCCCATAACAAAACTTCTGTAAGAAATTCTTTTATCTGATCCATAAGTTTAATTTTCTCTTGCTCTGTTGTTTTGTCAATACTTTGACTAAAAAGCCTGCCCTGATTTACATCAAGGTAGGTTACCATCATATAGTTTATATAGAAGAGTATTAATGCCAGCACAACTGAAAAAGACACAATTATTTTGATTTGAAACTTCAATTGAGTTTATATCCTTGACCATAATATACCTGAATACTATCAGGTGGCAGTATCTTTCTTAATTGTTTTATATAAGCCCTGACAATTTCTTCACCTACATCTTTATCCTGCCATACATAGTCAAGAATTGTTTCAGTGTCAACCACTTCACCTCTATTCTTAATAAGCAAACAAAGAACATCCCATGCTTTCTGAGAAATTTTTATCTCCTCTTTCCCACTATGAAGAGTTTTTGCATCAAGATTAACTACTATATCACGAATAGTCACGATATTCTCACGATGTCTTCTGTTACATAAAGCTTTTATTCTTAAAACTATCTCTTTGAACTCAAAAGGTTTTATCAGATAATCATCAGCTCCTCTAATAAAACATCGCTCTTTATCTGTAATGCTTCTTTTGGCCGTGATTACAAGTATAGGTGTTTGTATTCCTGCTTTTCTTAAGGCTAAAATTAATTCTTCTCCTGAGCTGAATTTAAGTATAAGGTCCACAACAATGACATCAAATTCGTACTGTTTTATTATTTTTACAATCTGTCTTTCGTCCCATAACCATAATGTTTCAATGCCTTTTATCTGGAGATATTCAGCTAATGTCTCGCCGAGAAGTTTATCATCCTCTATGAGTAAGATTTTCATAATAAGTCTCACCACTTGTGATAAACACATTGTTTAACACAGTATAATGCATTACAAAGACTTCACTCATAGCTTAATACTCTTGGAGTTATAAATATTACAACTTCATAGAGATCTTCGTCTCTTCCACGTGTTGTAAACAGTTCTCCAAGCAAAGGAATATCACCAAGTCCTGGTACTTTTCCTTCTTTAAATGTATCCTTTCTTTTATAAATCCCTCCAATTACCAGTGTTTCACCATCTTTTAAAGATACCTTCGTCACGCTTTCAAGTTTTGTGGTTCTTGGTGCATAAGTTCCACCAATATTTATAAATTCTATGAGGTCTTCCTTAATAACATTGACATCAAGAAGCATTGATTGATCATCAATCATATGAGGAGTGACTTCTACAGTAATTGCAACATCTTTAAACTTTGTTGAAATCTGTCCACTCTGCACATCTTTTTCTCCGTATGGAATTGATTCACCCTGAACTATTTTTGCTTTTTGATTGTTAAGAGTTATTACTTTGGGATCAGATACAATTTTACCCTTTCCAGAATCCTGCAAAGCTGATATTCTGAAATCAAGAGCAAATGTTCCTGCAGCATTTAGATATCCTATTGTTAAAGCAGATGTTCCTGCTCCAACTCTTCCAGATGATGCTGGTAAATTTATTGCAATTGGCGTAGTGCCTCCTGGTATTGTATTGGTAGTACCTGTTGTAGCACCCTGTGATCCAACTATGTTGGTTCTCCAGTCAGATATTCGCCAGTTTATTCCCCAATCAATTCCCAGACTTTTTGAAAAGGAGCTGCTTATCTCAACAATTCTTGATTGTAATAAAATCTGTCTTGTTGGTTTGTCAAGATCTGATATTAATGCTGCTACCTGTTGTAAAACCGATGGAATATCTTTAACAATTACAGTCATTGTTCTTTCATCAGTTGAAATATTTCCTTTTGAAGAGAGGATTTTTGATGATTCTATTGTGCTTTTTACCTTATCAACAGAAGCATACTTAAGAACAAATATGCGAATCTGTTCATCCTCTGCTTTCTTAAAAAGATCCTTGCTTTCTGCTTCAAGCTTTTTTTCTTCCTGAAAAACTTTAATAGGAGCAATTCTTATGATATTACCATCAAAAGTTTTTTCAAGCTGAAATGTTCTGCACATTACATCTAAAGCTTTTGACCAGGGAACATTTATCAGTTTAAGAGTGATTTTACCCTTTACATCTGGATGAATTACCGTATTATATCCTCCAATATCTCCGAGCAATCTGAATACTCCTACAATATCAGCATCTTGAAGATCAAGAGAAATCGTTTTTTCTCCAGAAACTATCTTTTGTATAACTGGTTCTACTGGAGCAATTATTTCGGACTTACCAGGTTTAGTTCCTTTAACTTTTTTTAAATTAAGTATTACCTCATCTCCAAGATATATAGTATCTGCATCAAAATCCTTACCAAAAAAGAAACTCAGTATAAGCTCATTTCCCTGTCTTTTTACTGAAACCGGGATATCCTTAGATGGTTGAGCTTCAAATTTTACATCTTGAAAACTTACATTGATATAATCATCAACTTTAGTTACAGAAGGTTCTGGAAATTCTCCATCTCCCTGAATTGATATTTCAAATCCATCTTCTATTTTATCCATTAATACATCAATAATTCTCCCTGTCCTTATTGCTCCTGTCTCTTTTTGTTGTGGCTGTTGAGGAAAATAAAAAACAAGAGTATCACCTTCCATCTTTATCTCTGGTTTAACAGGTTCAGCCAGAAGAATATTTACATAAGTGTCACTTCCTGTAGTCTGTGCTGACACTTCACTTACACTGCCTTCATGAAAAATGGTTTTTTTATCAAGGACTCCAGGTTTGGTGTTTTTAAATTCAATCTTTATTTTGAATGGATCATCCTGAGGAATTATTGTATATTCAAATTGTTCTGTTAGTTGTATCTTTAACATATCTTTTTCCGGAATAATAGCATTAATTTCTCTTGCTGTAACGTCTTTAGCAATAAAGAATAAAAATATACATAAATAAATACATAAAAAAAGAAAAATTTTATTTATCATTTTTGTCCTCCGGCGAAAGTTTCAAATACTTAACTTTTTTATTGTCTTCTTTAATCTCAATAAGATCTTTTTGTATTTTTATTATGCGTCCTTTATGCATTCCAATTATATCATTTTCTCTAACAATATAAAATCTACCATCTGGCGCTTGAATAAGTGCTAGACTACCTTTTTTATCTCTGGCAATTCCTGTGAGTTTAAGCTCCTCTATATCATAATTTTCCAGCGGAGAAGTACCTTTTAGAAATTGTTGTCTTCTGACAATCAAAGGAGCGAACGGATCTCTTAATTTCTCAGCATCATAGGAATATGTAGGGAAAACAATTTCCACATTTTGTGCCTGAACTGTCTGCTTTTTGACAGGTTTCGAAATTATTACTTCCTTTGTTTGTTTGGTTTCATTAAGTAAAAAATATGCTGTAAACAATATCATTATTAATAAAATAACTATAGCTATAATAAATATATTTTTTTTATTTATCATTTTTTCTTTTGTTGTATTTTTTGTTTTTCTTCGTCTGGTATCAATGAATATGTCACAGCAATCAAGGTTGCATTAAGCATAGTTGGATCTTTATCTCCCCGTCTGATTTCCATTTTTTTTATATTAAGTATTCTTTGTATATTCGTAATGTCAGCAAAAAATATTCCAAATGTATGATATTTTCCACGCATTCCAACTTCCACCGGGATTTCATAAACTTCATTTGATGAATGTATCTGTTTGTCTCTCGGTTTCCAAGAAGTTATAACCAGCCCCTTTTGAAGTCCTATCTCAGAAACTTTTTTCAATACATCAGTAACTTCTGTTTCTTTCGGAAGAAGAGTTTTGAGAAAATCCATCTTTTTTTGAAGCTCGGCATTGAGAAGCTTTAATTCTTCATATTTATTAACAATTAAATTTGCTTTATCTATTTCTTCCTGTAAGCTTGCTTTTTCTTTTTTTAGTTTATTGATGGTGTCTAAGTTAGGCAATAAGTAAACAGAAGTAAATAATACAATCAACATCAGAGGTATGAGCGTCATTAAAAGAATTTTGTTATTTTTTGAAAGACTTTCCCACTCCATTGTTACACCTTTAGCCTGAATTTTACTATAAATCTATATACTGCCTGTTTTTCAAACTCCGTTTGTTGAGACTCTACAAGATAAACATCCTGTAACTCTGGAGTTTCTTTAAGATTCTCCACAAAAGCAACCACATTTAAATTAGAAAATCCAATCCCCTCAACTGTAATTGTTTCATCATAATTAAGTCCAGTAAGCCATACTCCATCGGGAATCTTTTTAACAACAATACTGAGAATATTTACCGGAGCTGACTGCATTCTTTTTAAATTTTCTATTAATTTCGTCTTTGCCTCTATATCTTTATTCATCGCTTCAAATTTTTTAACTTCAGCAATCTTTTTCTGTAGACTTTGAAGGGCTTCTTTCTGTTTGGCTATATCTTTCTGTAGCCCTGACTTGGTAAGCTCGCAATAAATAAATGCTAGAACAAGAATAAATAGAGTTACTCCTGCAGGGATCAGAAGTTTTTTAACAATATCTCCTGACAGATTGAGTTCAAATTTTTTAACTGGTTTTTTTATTTTGCGTTCTGGGAGAAGATTTATTTTTATCACTTTATCTTCTCCGTTCCTCTAAGTGATAATCCCATTGCGATAGATGCTATATGAGCATATTGTTGCATTTTGGAAGAAAATTTTTTATTAATATTGATCCCAAATCCAGCGATAACTTCTATTTGCATTATTTCTAATGTTCTTCAAATCAGATATACACAAGGTTTTGGATATCATGTAAAATATCTTTAAAGTTATCACCTGGAGGGTGAAGATGAAGAAGATCAAAAAGATTAACACCGCCAAGAGAGTCAAGATAATTCTTGAGCAAGACGAAACTCTCGTCAGTCATGGCGGGGGAATCCTCATAGACGAATTTATCCACAGGCTTGGACTGGCAGAGATGATTGATTCCACAGTCAGGGTCAAAGAAAGAGAGCGTGGATACAGGGAGTCTGAGGCAGTACTGGGACTGGCAGTGAGCATGATAACAGGAGGAGGCTGTCTTGATGATCTTG